>DATDON010000284.1:0-4495 GCA_035293225.1 Candidatus Manganitrophaceae bacterium | reverse complement strand
ATGACCGACGGCCGCTTTTCCGGGGCGACCCGCGGGCTGATGGCGGGGCATGTCGCCCCCGAAGCGGCGGTCGGCGGGCCGATCGCGGCGTTGAGAGACGGCGACATCGTTACGTTCGACATCCAAGCGCGGCAATTGAGCGTGTCGCTCTCCGACGACGAGATCCGGGCGAGGTTGAAAGATTGGAAAGCGCCGGCCCCTCGTTACAAGAGCGGCGTCATGGCAAAATACGCGCGGCATGTGTCGTCCGCCTCCGAAGGGGCGGTGACGCAATAAAGACAGGGGCCGGAAAAAAATTATGACAGAAGCGATCTCGCTACCGGGTAAAATTTCAAAGTCCAAGCAGGGGGCGGCGGAGTTCGTCACGGCCGATTTCGGGCATATCTATCTCCCAACCCGCGTTCTCTATAAAGGCCACACCAGCCTGCAGGAGATCGAGATCTATGAGACCGAGACGTTCGGGCGGATCCTGTTTCTCGACGGGAAGATACAGGTCTCTTCTCTGGACGAAGAGCGATATCACCAATATCTCGTTCAGGGGCCCCTTCTCGCCGCCCAAAACCCGAAGCGGGTTTACGTCATCGGCGGAGGGGACGGCGGGGCGATCGAGGAGGCGGCGAAACATTCCGGAATCGAAAAGATCGTCATGGCGGAAATCGATCGCGCCGTCATCGAAAAGTCGAAAGAATACCTCCCCGACATCTCGAAGGGGGCGTTTGACGATCCGAGGCTGGAACTTCGATGTGTCGACGCCCTCAAGGATTTGGAAGAGAGCGATGAGACATACGACGCGATCATCGTCGATTTGACCGAGCCGCACGGCCCCTCGAAGATGCTCTACACGCGGGAATTCTATCGACTCCTCGCCTCCAAGCTGACAAAAGGGGGGAGGATCGGCGTCCATACCGACAACTTTGATCTCTTTCCGGAATCTTACGGGACGATTTATAACACGTTAAAGTCGGTCTTCCACGACCAGATTCTCACGGCGCATGTCGGGATGCCCTGTTTCGGCATGGAGTGGTCCTATCGGATCGTCTCTCCGTACCCCATCGACCTTAAACTCCTTGAAAGGAATTTTGAATCGGCGCTCCAAAGCGGGATGCGGCTTGATTATTTCCACCCGTCCACCTACCTCGTCCGGCCGACCGCGCGAGAGCGCGCAGTAATCGAACGGTATCCCCGCGTCTCCACCAACGAACACCCCTATGATAAGTTTGAACATGCCGAAAATTACATCACCGGAAAACGCTAGGACCGGAGTTTAAATGGAGACCCTTCCGGGCGCCTGGGGCGCCAAAGCCCCCCTTACCGCGCCCCGGTCCCATCCCGCCGTCGCCGTTTACAAAGGGAAGATCTACTCTTTCGGCGGGGGCGGCCCCGCGTTTAAAAGCCTCAATCTGACGGAGGTCTACTATCCGAAGGAAGACCGGTGGTTCTCTCTCCGACCGGCGCCGACCTTTCGCTCCGGCGCGATGGCGGCGGCCGTCGGAAACGCGATCTACGTGATCGGCGGGGGATTTAAAAAACCGGACGGCAAATTTAAATTCTTGAGGACGGTCGAAATCTACTATCCGGACGAGGACCGCTGGGAGGTGGGGCCCGATCTTCTTCAGCCTCATGATTATCCCGCTTCGGCATGCCTCGGCGGGAAGATCTACATTATCGGCGGGCATCATCCCGACGCGACGGAGGGGGGGCCGCAGACCGATCCGGCCTTTTCGTTTTCGGAGCGGTGGGACGCCCGATCCGACCGATGGGAAGAGATCTCCCCCATGCCGACCCCCCGGTTCGCCGCCTCGGCGGTGGTGATCGGCCCTTATCTCTCTGTTTTGGGGGGGGTCGCTTTCACGCCGCAAGGGTTTCATGAGTATGACCGGATCGAACGGTATGATCCGGAGCGGGGGTCGTGGGATCGGAGCCCCCTCTCCCTCCCCTGGCCGTCGGCGGGGCAGGGGGCCTCGGTCGTGAAGGAGCGGCTTTATCTTTTCGGGGGTTTTCGCGGGAGCGAGGGGATTGGGAGGCACGGGGCGGTCTACGATCCGATTGAGAAGCTTTGGAAGGAAATTTCCCCGATGCCGGAGCCGCGCGCCGCGATGGGGGTGGCGGTGGTCGATGACCGGATCTACCTCCTCGGCGGCTGGGCCGCCGACCGGTCGGTCATGGATTCGGTGATCGCTTTCAAGATCGAATAAAAGCCATTCTCATGGTCGCCTCTTTAGCTTCTGCATCAGCTCTTTACAAAAGGCCGATAACTGTATAGACCGGACAGATAGGTAACACATGTTCGGGGACATAGGTAACGCTTTTATACTGGCATGGTCATCCCATTCTGGAGGAAACCATGCCTTGGAGAAAAGTAACGCCTATGTCTCAACGAAAGGAATTTATTTTGCTCGCACTCCAAGAAGGAGCCAACATTCGGTCTTTGTGCCGACGCTACGGCATCAGCCCAAAAACCGGCCATAAATGGCTCAAGCGCTATAAAACGCAGGGCGCCACCGGTCTGGCAGATCAGCCCCGCACGCCAACCCATTTTCCAAATCAGACACCTCAACCCATCGAAGAAGCTGTGTTGGCCATACGGGACAAACATCCCGCTTGGGGTGGACGTAAAATTCACGCGCGCCTTCTTGCCCAGGGACAAACGTCTGTTCCTGTACCCAGCACCATTCAATCCATCTTGCATCGTCATCACCGTATCGATCCGACCGAATCCGAAAAACACAAACCGTGGCATCGGTTTGAACACGAGGCGCCCAATCGCCTGTGGCAGATGGACTTCAAAGGACATTTTCCAGTGGATCAGCGCCGTTGCTATCCGCTAACGGTACTGGATGATCATTCCCGTTTTGCCTTGTGTCTGAAGGCCTGTGTCAACCAACAAGGAGAGACCGTTCAGACCGCGCTAACCCACATCTTTCTCCGCTACGGGTTGCCCGATCGTATGACCATGGATAATGGCGCTCCATGGGGAGATTCCGGAGACCAGCCTTATACCTGGCTGACCCTCTGGTTGATCCGGTTGGGCATCCGCGTGAGCCATTCACGCCCCTACCATCCTCAAACGCAAGGCAAAGATGAACGCTTTCATCGTACATTGAAACTGGAAGTGCTTTCTAACCGCGTGTTTCATGATTTCGACGAGGTACAACACTGTTTTGATGAATGGCGTGATGTCTACAATCTGGAGCGGCCGCATGAAGCCCTCTCGATGCGGCCTCCCGCCAGTCGTTATCAGCCCAGTCCGCGTCCGTTTCCCGATCTCCTTCCACCCATCGAATACGGATCGCAGGATATCGTTCGTAAAGTTCAGGCCAATGGAGAGATCCATTACCAAGGTCGTACCTTTTCAATCTGCAAGGCTTTTCAGGGCTACCCTGTTGCCCTGCGTCCTACGCAACAGGATGGCCTCTTTCACCTTTATTTTTGTCAACAAAAGATCAAGGAACTTGATTTAAAAACGTACAGCAACTAAAATGAAAAAGCGTTACCTATGTCCCCGAACACCCGTTACCTATGTCCCCGGTCTATACAGTGGGAGAGGGTGGGGGTGAGGGGTCAAGAAAATCCTTTATTTTCCCCTCATCCTAACCTTCTCCCGCAAGGGGAGAAGGAGCAATAGAAGAATAATGCATTCGAGCCTTAACTTTAGCGTATTTATGAAAACGATCCCTAAGGTTTATTTCCCAAAAGGTCTCTTACCCCATTTTTGAGATCAAGATTCTAACCTGACGCGGGGAAGGAGTTGGGCCATATTTAAGACGGCCTGTACGAAACCATCATTATATGTTAGTTGCCTCTGTTTGGAGGTTGGATGTTAATCGTTAAAGTGATTATCCTTCTCATTGGATTGAGTGGTTTTGGTTATGGTTTCTATTGCCAAATAAAGGCGCGTCAGCATATCTCACGTGATAAATTGGCAAATCTCAAAGACGTTTCCGTTGTAGCAACGGGACCTATGCCACCCAAAGCAATTCTCAGTGAGGAAGGCCTAAAATATCATTTCGGGTTCCGAATTGGGGTGGCCATTTTTTGCAGCTCTATTATTTTGCTTCTCATACTCTCAAAGCTATATGGCAGCTAACATTCGCTCAAGCGGTTGCGGGCCACGGCCCGCGACACTTAGCTCGCCCCGTTATAGAGTGAAGGGGTCAAATCTGCTCTTGGCTCATGTCGGTAAGGGATTGATGGAGAGATCGGGTGGCCACCGATGACGCGACCATTACGGATCGAATTTCCGAGCGCCGGCTATCGCCTCATGAACCGGGGTCGGCCTCTCAACCCGGTGTTCAACGGGGACGCGGATGGCAGTTGTTCTTCAGGTCTGTACGGTGGAATGGGGGAACGGAAGTCAGGAATCTATCGTCGATGGAACATCGGGTCAGTATAAACTACCCCGTCCGGGCATAGTCGATTTGGGGGCCGATGATCCGGGAGCGGGGGGCCGGCGCAAGTTTTTTAATTGTAATCTTAACGATCGGCTGTCCTTTTT
>DATDON010000283.1:0-9608 GCA_035293225.1 Candidatus Manganitrophaceae bacterium | reverse complement strand
GAAACAAATGGGTAAGCTTTGCCCATTTATCGAATCGGTCTCCGTCTAAATCCTATTTTATTTGACCTTTCATCGAATATTCTTCCATTCCTTGCACGGCGCCTTTTTTGCTCGATAAAAATGTGAAAGGCCTTATTCGGTTCGCCAAAATGAAAGGGCCGATCCATCGGAGATAGACGATGTGCGCAAGACGCGCGCCGCGGCATAAAGTATCGAGGCGGTTCGGGATCGATGTTTACGGAACGGGCGGTGAGGCGCTTCAACGGCGGTTGAGTGTCCCGCCGGGAGGGGTTCGAGGCCGACGCCGCGAAACGGAGTATGGGCGGCAGCTGCGCGAAAAGCAAAAGGTCAAAGCAATTTACGGGGTCCGAGAAGAGCAGTTTCGCCGTTACGTCAAAACGGCGCAGCGATCAGGCGAACCGATGGGCCAGGCGGTCATTGAACTCCTCGAGCGCCGCCTCGACAATGTCGTCTACCGCCTTGGGTTTGCGCGCACGCGGCTGATGGCGCGGCAACTGATCAACCACGGCCATATCCGGATAGACGGTCGCCGCGTGAAGCTCGGATCATACTTGGTGAGCCCCGGTGAAAGGGTGTCGCTCGAATCCGACGCGCGGTCGATTCCCGGCGTGGAGGACGAGATGAAAACGCGGGGACCGACCGTCTCCTGGCTCCAACGGGAGGACGCCGTCGGCGTGGTGAAGGATCGGCCTGTCCGCGGCGAGATAGAACACGATATCGACGAGTCCCTTATCGTGGCGTTTTACACGCGTTAGACGACCCGGTCCCCTCTGAGGAGGGCGGCGACCAGAACCTTCCCCCGCTCGCCCCAGGAGAGCCGTATCGGGCGATCAAGGACGTCAAACGGTCGGGCTTCGATCTTCTCGAGGAGGGTGATATAAACATTCCGCATCAGCAGAAGGGCCAAACGGGCGTCCGCGTCAATCAACGGGACCAGTTTGGCCGACTCTTCGAAATAGCGCCGGATCCGCCCGCATTGAAAGCGGATTAGCCTTAAAAACGCTTCATTTCTGACCCGCCTGACCAGTTCCCCTTCGGAATAGCCGGCCTCTTTGATCTCGTCGAGCGGGAGATATATCCGGCCCCGCGAAAGGTCTTCGCCGATGTCCCGGACGATGTTCGTCAATTGCAGCGCGGTGGAGAGGGCCCGGCCGTAAAGGACTCCCCTTGGATCGCGATAGCCGAAGACCGGCAGAGAGAGATCACGGATGGTGGTCGCCACCCGGTTGCAGTAGACCATTAGGGAGTCGAAAGTCGGATAGCGGTTGTAGAGGAGGTCCATCCGGCATCCTTCGATGAGCCCCAAGAATCCCTCTTTCGGGATCGGATACCGCCGAATGGCGTCGGCGAGGGCGACGGTGATCGGATGGGTCGGTTCCCGCCGGTAGCACCGGTCCAGCTCTTCTTCCCATAATGTCAAGAGCCGGTCGAGCGGCTTGTCTTGATGTTCGTCGACGATGTCGTCTGCGTAGCGGCAGAAGGCGTAGACGGCGTAGATCGCGCGCCGTTTCGGCGCGGGGAGAAAACGGAAGCCGATCGAAAAATGGGGGCCGCTTTTGTGGGTCAGCCGGCGGCAGTAGCGGTAAGCGTCGGAAACGGAGATCATCGGTTTACCGGCCCCAAGTCGGGATGGGGCTCCGTAGGCCTTTTCCGGCGCCAATGGGGGTAAGGAGGCCGGGTGGAAGGCTTCCGATCTCCCCATCCCCACTTGATCATCGGGACCATCCATCGCTTCCATGGCCGGTCGGCGCTCCAGCGGGCGAGGTACTCCCGGAGATCGCCCCTCCCGGCCCGGCGGATGAAAGCGGCCAGCCCTTCGTTCCCCCCCCACTCGTAGAGGAAGCGGTTTACCAGGCTGGTCTCCTGCGTCGGGCCGATCTCCTGTTTCCAGAGGCGGTCATAGGGCTCGTCTCGGATCAGACTTTCGGCGGCGAGAAAGCCGGTGGTCAAGGCGTAGCGGAGGCCGAGGCCGAAGAGATAGTCTTGAAATCCTCCCGCCTCCCCGACGAAGAGGCGCCGGCCGGCCTGGGCCGACTCTTTCAGACAGAAATTCATGAAGGAGTAGCCTCTCTTTTCATTCTCGACGGTGAAGGAGGCCATCTCCTGAAAGCGGCGGAGCGACCGATCGAAATATTCGTCGATCCGGCTGAAGTCGCGGGTGATGGCGCAGCCGAACGTCGCAAAACCTCCGAGGACGAAAAGGTAGGTGTACCCCCCCGGCGAGAGGTTCATGTCGAAGATGACCCAGACGGTGTCGGGAAGCGGCGCGTGAAAGGTCATCTCTTTGGCCAGCCCGTCGGCGACCGGCGGACCGGTGGCGACGATCACAGGCGGCGCCCCATCCCGGTCGGCCTCCTCCGGTCTGATTCGTTTTTGAAAATGGACTTCGACCCCCGCGGCGAGCGCCTGGGCAAGGAGCCCCCGGTCGAGGGTCCCTTCTTCGCGTCCGCGCCGGATGAAGTAGCCGAAAGGGCGGAGGCTCCGGACCGGTTGGGGGCGGAGACGATGATCGAAAAAGACCGCCTCGCGGACCGGGCGGATGAAAAAAGAGGTCTCCAGCCCGAACCGCTTCAACATCTCAAGCGCATCCTCGGGGCGGCTCATATTTTCGATCACCTGGAAGTCGCCGATAAAACGGGCCCCGACCATGTCGCGCGCTTCGAACAGTTCAACCGGAAAGCCCGCCCGGGCGAGCCGGATCGCCGCCGCGAGGCCCGAAGGGCCGGCGCCGGCGATCTTGATTTTTGAATCAGACTTCCGTACCATAAAAGCGCCTTTTAAACTTTACGCCGGGGATTCTATAGCATATAATAAAGGCTGTCAAACGGGAGGCGAGACAGCTAAACGTGATTCGTTATTCGTGAATCGTTATTCGTAAAATCTCATATCTTGCCCCTATCTTATATTAAACGTTTAACGAATAACGAATAACGATTCACGTGTTTTAAGGAGACTCATGGTCGATCAGTTTCTTTCCCCGGAACCGGGGGTGGTTTTGCGGAAGGCCTTCTTGACCCCTTTTAAAAATTTTGTGGCGACCGCCAAGACCTGTTATTCGAGCAAGGGGATCGTCGAGGACGAGGACCTTCCGGAAGGATACGATCTCCTCGCGCAGAGCATCTATCAGGCCGGCCATCATACCACGCTCCAGCACGCCCATTTCCAGTTTACCCTGACGAATGTTTCGCGCCAGTTCATCTGGTCGTTCCTGCACAGCCACCCTTTTTATAATTCGGAGCAGGTGAGCCAGCGGTATGTCCCGGTGAAGCCGGAGAGCTTCGCGGTCCCCCCCTTGTCGGGAGAGGCGCTTGATGTTTATCTCGCCGGCGTCCGGGAGCAGATGGAGGGGTATCAAAAGCTCAACGAGATGTTGCTCCCGCTGGTGGACGCCGAATACGGGCGGCTCTTCCCGCGCCATCGGAGAAATTTCAACCGGGACGTCAAAAAGAAATCGCAAGAGATCGCCCGCTACGTCGTCCCGGTCGGCGCGTTCGCCTATCTTTATCATACCGTGTCGGGAATCACCCTCCTTCGTTATTATCGTCTCTGCCGACAGTATGACGCCCCGTTGGAACAGCGCCTCGTGGTGGAGAAGATGGTCCAGGCCCTTTTGGAATTCGATCCGGAGTATCAAAAGATTCTGGAGCCGCCCCTTCCTCTGGAAGCGACGCCGGAGCATCGGTTCTTCCGGGAGCGTTCGGAGCTGGAGGCGCCGAGGACGACGGAGACGTTTCTGTCGGAATTCGACGCCTCCCTGGAGGGGCGGGTCTCAAAGTTGATCGATTATAAACTGAATCAGGAAGCGGTGTTGGCCCAGTCGGTCCGGGAGGTCCTGGGGGTCCCCCGATCGGCGCTCGACGACGCCTCGGCGATCCGCCTCGCCCTCGATCCGTCGGAAAACCGGCTGTTGGGGGAATCGCTGAACATCACGACCCTTTCCAAGCTGAGCCGCGCCCTTTTTCATCCCGCTTATACTTTCAGAAAAAAGCTCTCTCATACGGCCGACTCTCAAGACCAACGCCATCGGATGACGCCGGCCTCCCGCCCCATCCTCTCCGCTCACCTGACCGACCGCCCCGACTATATCATTCCCGAGCTGGTCAAGATCGATTCTTCCATTGAAAAATATTATCAAGAGGTGATGGCCCGATCGTGGGAGCGATTCGGCCGGTTGCGGCGCCTCGGCGTTCCGGTCGAATACGCCCTTTATCTCTTGCCGAACGCCCTCTCCGTCCGATTCACCGAATCGGCCGATCTGCTCAATCTCCGGCACAAACATGCGATGCGCCTCTGCTACAACGCGCAAGAAGAGATCTGGAGGGCGTCGCTCGACGAAGCGAAACAGGTGAAGGAGGTGAATCCCCTCATCGGAAGGTTCCTCCTCCCCCCTTGCACGCTGCGCGATCTCGCCGG
Organism: Candidatus Manganitrophaceae bacterium; assembly: GCA_035293225.1. Taxonomy (GTDB): domain Bacteria; phylum Nitrospirota; class Nitrospiria; order SBBL01; family Manganitrophaceae; genus DATDON01. The sequence continues at coordinate 5,174 of DATDON010000283.1, read as the reverse complement.
CGCGCGTCCGGTCTGCCCGGAAGGGGAGCGCTACTGCGGGGTGAAGGTCTGGCGGATCGATCTCTCCGAATATCAGCGGGTGATTTGAGGCGGGCCGGCGCCGCAGATTTTCATCGTAGGGGTTCAACATGTTGAACCCCTACCAGGCGCCGGCCTCGATTGACAGCGGCCCCGCCGATTGTTAATATCACTATTTTCAATGGAGTTCGACGCATGAAAAAGAGAAAAGCGGTTTCGCTCATATCCGGGGGGCTCGACAGCGCGCTGGCGACGAAGCTCATGTTGGAGCAGGGGATCGAGGTGTTGGCCCTTCATCTGAGCAGTCCGTTCGGCTGCGATGAGAATGTCGCCAAGGTGACCGAGCATCTGAACGTCCCTCTCAAGATCGTGGAGAAGGGGATGGACTATATCGATCTGGTCCGGAACCCCCAATACGGATACGGCAAGAATATGAACCCCTGCATCGACTGCCGGATCTATATGTTTGTCGCCGCCCGGAAGGTGATGGAGGAGGCGGGGGCCGACTTTATCGTCACAGGAGAGGTCCTCGGCCAGCGCCCGATGTCTCAGCGGCGGGACGCGATGGATCTCATCGACCGCGACAGCGAGATGGATGGATTGATCTTGCGCCCCCTTTCGGCCAAACATCTTCCCCCCACCCGTCCCGAAATAGAGGGATGGGTCGATCGGGAACAGCTCTTGGATATCTCCGGCCGGGGAAGGACCAAGCAGTTGGAACTGGCGGCGGCGCTTCAATTGAAGGAATACGGCGCGCCGGCGGGGGGATGTCTGTTGACCGACCCGATTTTTTCGGGGCGGCTCTCTGAATTTTTCAAGGCCAAGGAAAATCCGACGATGGCCGAGGTCCGCCTCCTCCGCTACGGGCGCCATTTCGACCTGGCCGGCGGCGCCCACGTGATTCTCGGCCGAAACCAGGAAGAAAACGCCAAATTATCGGAAGAATCGAGGGAGGAGGTGGCGGAGGGGAGGATGGCTTTTTTCCAGCCTCTCTTCTCCGGGCCGGCGGCGGTCTTGTCGGGCGGCTTCGGGGCCGCTCTTTCCGAAGAGGTCTGCCGCCTGATCGTCCGGTACGGTAAAAAAGGGTTGGGGCCCGATTTCTTGATCGATATGCGGCGCGGTGGGGAGGTCTCCCGGCTCACGGTCCATCTTCCACCTGTAATGCCCCATCCTGCGCATGAAGCACATGCAGCACATGCAGTGCCTCACCCTGCACATGCAGTGTCCCACCCTGTTCCCCTCTCGGCCGACGCGGAGGGAGGGAAGGAGAGGAGATCGATTTAGCGGCGATGATTTTTGAATTGTTTCCGGTCGGCCCCTTTCAATGCAATTGTATGATCTTCGGATGCGACGAGACGCGGGCCGCGGTGGTGATCGATCCGGGGGACGAAGAAGGTCGAATACTGGAGCGCCTTTCACAACGGCGGTTGAAGACCGTCTACCTTCTTCACACGCACGCGCATCTCGATCACATCGGGGCGACCGACGCGGTTCGGGCGAAAACCGGCGCGATCGCCGGCCTTCATGAAGACGATCAGGCTCTTTGCGAAAATCTTCACGTTCAGGCCGATCTCTTCGGGCTTCCGACCCCGCCGGTCCCGCCGATCGATCTGTTTTTGCGCCAAGGCGATCTTCTTTCTTTCGGGAAACAGGCGGTGGAGGTCCTTCACACGCCGGGTCACACGCCGGGAAGCCTCAGCTTTCATATCCCCGGATTCGGCCTGATCACCGGCGACACCCTTTTCGCAGGAAGCGTCGGCCGGACCGACTTGTGGGGAGGCTCCCACGCGACGTTGATCGATTCGATTCGGGGAAAACTGCTTTCCTTCCCGGACGAGACCCCGGTCTATCCCGGCCACGGCCCCAAAACGACCATCGGAAGAGAGAGACTTGGAAATCCATTTTTGGGATAAAACGAAGAGCGCAGGATGAGCTCCGCCTGTGAAGGAGGATTGATTGAGCGCGCTGTACGGCGTTATTTGTCCTTATTGTCAGAAGAAGTCCTATGTCCAGGTCCCCGACACCCCTTCCGTCGATTCGAATTCGGAAACGGAGGCGACGGAGGAGACCCCCTGCGTGGTTTGCGGAAATCTGATCATCGCGTATACGAAGTCGACCGCGGAGTGGGGGGTCCGTCAAAAGAAATAGAACCCCCGCCGGAGAACGATCTTGGAGGAGCCTCCCGTGAAAACGGGATTCGTGACCCATCCGATTTATCTTCAACATGAGACCGGCCCGGGCCATCCCGAATCGCCCCAACGGTTGAAGGCGATTGAGCGCCATCTCGCCGAAACCGGGCTCCGGTCGAAGTTGACATGGATCGAGCCGACCCCGCCCCCCGATCTTGCCCGATGGATCGCCGAAATTCATTCCACCGCTTATTACCAATCTTTGCAAGAGCAGGATCGATCCCTGCATGGGACGCCGCATGCGCGGCGATTCCTCTATCTCGACCCCGACACCCCCCTCTCTCCCGGCTCGCTCGCGGCGGCGGAGATGGCGGTCTCCGGCGTGTTAACCGCCATCGACCGGGTGATGGCGGGCTCGCTTGAAAACGCCTTTTGCGCCGTCCGGCCGCCGGGGCACCACGCCGAGGCCCACCGGGCGATGGGTTTTTGTCTCTTCAACAACATCGCCGTCGGGGCGCGTTATCTTCAGAAAAAATACGGCCTTCAACGGGTTCTGATCGTCGATTGGGATGTCCATCACGGCAATGGGACGCAACGGAGCTTTTACCGCGATCCGACCGTCTTTTACTTCAGTACGCACCAGTTTCCTTTTTATCCCGGAACAGGATCGGAATCGGAGCGCGGCGAGGGCGAAGGGGAGGGCTTTACCCTGAACTGTCCCCTCCCGGCGGGATCGGGCGACCGGGAGATCCTTCACCGGTTCGAAAAGTTTCTGGCGCCGGCGATGGATTCCTTCAAGCCCGAATTCATTTTGGTCTCGGCGGGATTTGACGCCCACCGAGAGGACCCGCTCGCCGGCCTGGAAGCGACGGAGGAAGGATTCGGAGAAATGACCCAAATGGTTCTCTCGTTGGCGAAAACGAACTGTCGGGGACGGCTCGTCTCCTGCCTGGAAGGGGGGTACAACCTTTCGGCGCTGGCAAGATCGGTCGGCCGGCACTTGGAAGAGCTGATGCAGTGAAAGAAGGCCGTTATTCGTTAAACGTTAAACGTGGACAGAAGATGATTCTCAATCTTTACGAATAACGAATAACGTTTAACGAATAACGAAATCAAAATAATTTACTGCGGCCGGCGAATCCTTCGGTGTAGCCGTGGAAATATTCCAGGTTCGGCTCAGGATATTGCCAGCAATAGTATCCATCACCGTTGTCGAAGTCTACCAGCCAGAGCCCTTTGACCTCGCACCCCATCTGTTCGATCATTTGGACCCAACCGTTTACCAGCGTCGCCTGCTCTTTTTCATACGTTTTTTTCCGTTCCTCCTCCCGCAGGGCGAAGATTTGAGCCGCGATCACGCTGATTTTCTGAACCGCTTCGGTCGTCGCCTGTTGCACCCGGGGCAGGAGTTCAAGGGCCTCGTCATAGGTAAAGATTTTTTTTGTGTCGTTCGTCGCCATATTCCCCTCAATCTTTTCTATCCAAAGGCTTATTATAACCTGATCAAAATCCAAATTACAATGAGGACGCTCCACCCGGCTCCTTTCGCTTGATCTCCGCCAGCTCTTTCTCGCTGACGCCCAACAGATAAAGAATCGCGTCGAGATTTTTCTGGGTGATGCTGTAATGGGCCGCTTCGCGGACCCGCGGCTTGGCGTTGAAGGCGATCCCGAGCCCCGCCTTGGTGATCATCGGAAGGTCGTTCGCGCCGTCGCCGATGGCGATGACCTGGTCGAGGCGGATCCCTTCTTTACGGGCGATCTCCTCCAGCAGCGCCGCCTTTTTTTTACCATCGACGATTTCCCCGACGATCTCTCCGGTCACGACCCCTTCTTTGATTTCCAAATGATTCGAATAGGTGTAGTCAAGGCCGAGCGAGGCCTTGACGCGCGACGTGAAATAATCAAACCCCCCCGACAAGACCGCCGTCCGGTATCCCAGCTTTTTCAAGACCGAGATCAATTCTTTGGCGCCGGGGGTGAACGGCATTCGCTTGTACACCCGCCGCAGCGCGCTTTCCGGCAATCCCTTTAAAAGGCGAACCCGCTCCCGCAACGCCTCAGGAAAGGAAAGCTCGCCGTTCATCGCCCGATGGGTGATCAGCGCGACCTTGTCGCCGACCCCCGCCTCTTTGGCCAGTTCGTCGATCACCTCGACCTGCACCAGGGTCGAATCCATATCCATCACGATGAGGCGCTTGGCTCGCCGGAAGAGATTTTCCTTCTGAACGGCGATATCGACCCCGAACTCGGCGTTGAGATGGAGCAGTTTTCGCGTCAGGAGGCGCGGATCGACCGGCCGGGTCGTCGCAACGGTCATCTCGACGCATTGAAGTCGCTTCTGCGCCAAAGTGTTGATCTTCCGGATGTTCACTTTTTCTTTCGAGAGGAGTGACGTCAGTTGCGCGAGCATCGGGAAGGTGATCGACGCGCCGAGGCAGGTCACAACATAATTTTGGAAAGAGGCCTTCTTGAGTCCTTTCGACGGCGCCGTCTGGAACTCAAGCGTCAGCCCCAACTCATGGGCGCGAAAGAGGAGATTGCGCAGAAGGGGGCTTTTCCCCTCCTCAGGGCCGTCGGTTTCTATCAAAATCGAAAGCGAAAGGATCGATTGGGTGACCACCTGTTCGATGTCGAGCAGCTTGACGTTCGAAGCGGCAAGGATTTCCGTCAACGCCGCCGTGATACCTGGCCGGTCGGGGCCGGTGACTAAAAAAAGAATAGTTTTTTTCTTCGGCATGAAGCGTTCCTTCACATGCAGCACATGCGACACATGGAGTGTACCGCCCTGTGTCCCACCCTGCTCGGTGGAATTTTCACTGTTTTATACAGGAAAGAGCGCCCCAAGGCAAGCGGTTTTTGGCCCGATCCGGCCGGGCTGAACGGGTCGCGCCGCCGACCGTGACCTCCGGGAAATGGTTTGAGGTAGAGCGAAAACCGTGACCTCCGGGAAATGGTTTTGACCTTATGGGAATGGTTTTCGGTAGAACGAAAACCAGAGGTAGAGCGAAAACCGTGACCTCCGGGA
>DATDON010000282.1:0-8507 GCA_035293225.1 Candidatus Manganitrophaceae bacterium | reverse complement strand
GGAGGATAGCCGGTGATCGCCAACTCCGGAAAAGCGATGAGATCGACTTTGTTTTCCCTCGCCTGTTCGATCGCGCCATTGATCTTTCGAACATTCCCGCCGAGATCCCCGACGGCGCTGTTCATTTGAGCCAAGGCGATTCTAAGGGTCCGCATTCATCTCCAAAATAAAATAGCTTCAAACCGGGCAGATGAAAAGACAGAATCCAAATAAAGAAGGCGTCTCCTCCGTCCGGAGAAGACGCCCTTGTCTTCAAAATACGATTAAGCCTTCGAAATAATACGAAAATAAATGTCACCGTTTTTTATCACATCGTAAGTGGTTTGTCAAGAAAAATAAGAGCATCTTCCGCCGGCCCTCCTTGACTCCCCTTAAAATATTGTGTTACTTATTTTCTATACACTGAAGAAAACCTTATCACCCAAATTTAACCTCTCACACATCCCTCCTTGAACGTTCACCGGAGTGATTATGAAAATCGCCCAGATCGCCCCTCTCTATGAGAGCGTTCCCCCCCAACTATACGGCGGGACGGAACGGGTTGTTTCGACGCTGACCGAAGGGTTGGCTCAAAAGGGACATGAGGTGACCCTCTTCGCCAGCAACGACTCCAAAACCAGCGCAAAATTAGTCCCTATTTGTCCTAAAGGATTACGGTTATCGAAGGTCAATGACCCCCACGCGGACCATCTCCTTCAGTTATCGATGGTTTATGACCGCGCCGACGACTTTGACCTGATCCATTCGCACGTCGATTATTTTACCTTTCCTTTTGCGGCCAAAAGCGCCACGCCGACGGTGACCACCCTGCACGGCCGGCTGGACATGCCGGAAATTCAGGGGATTCATCGCTATTATCAATCGCAACCTCTGATTTCCATCAGCCGCAGCCAAAGGACCCCTCTCTCCTTCGCCAATTGGGTCGGCACGGTTTATCACGGGCTTTTGCTTGAGCGGTATCGGTTCCATCCCGAACCCGGCGAATACCTCGCCTTCCTGGGACGGATTTCCCCCGAAAAGGGGCCCGATATCGCCATCCAAATCGCGAGAAAGACCGGCATTCCCCTCAAAATCGCCGCCAAAGTCGCGGAACAAGATAAGGACTATTTTGAAAAAGTCATCAAGCCGATGATCGACGCTCCTTTAATCGAATTTATCGGAGAGATCAATGACCGGGAAAAAAACGTCTTTCTGGGGGAGGCGATGGCCCTTCTTTTTCCGATCGACTGGCCGGAGCCGTTCGGTCTGGTAATGATCGAGTCGCTCGCCTGCGGAACACCGGTCATCACACGCCCGCGCGGTTCGGCCGCTGAGTTGATGGTCCAGGGGGTGACGGGATTCATTCATTCCGAAATTGAACAATTAATTGAAGGGGTGGGCGCCATCGGCCGGATTTCCCGCAAAGCGTGTCGAAGATATGTCGAGACCCATTTCTCCGCCGGCCGGATGGTGAGGGAGTACGAACAAGCGTATGAAAAGGTGTTGGCCGGCCGGGGAAAACCGCCGTTCAAAAAATTCGCCAAAGCCGCTTAAGCCGCAAATCCTCCCAAATAAAAAATGATAATCGCCGCGCCCCGTCGGACGGCCGCAGGGGGACATTTTAGGCGCCCTATGACAAAGGAGACCGCATGGACGAGGAGATGGTCCCTCGCGATGAATACTACATTCTGACGACGCCGGTCGCGGCGGGCATCCGAAAACTGAGCCTGAAGCAGGGCGAAGCTTTCATGGTGTGCGATAAGTTCGGCAACTTCCGCAGCCGGCTTCAGGGAGAATTGGGGTTTTATTTCGAAGGGACGCGGTTCCTGAATTTATTGGGGTTGCGGATCAACGAAGATTATCCTTTATTCCTTTACTCGACGGTCTCTTCCGACGACAGCGAAATTATCGTCGACCTGACCAATCCGGATTATACCATCGACCATCATTTGGTCATTCCGCGGAACACGGTCTTTATCCGAAAGAGACTTTCCCTGTATGGAAACACCCTCTATCAAACCCTTCATCTCAAAAACTTTCACCTTCATCAAATCGAGCTGAAGATCACCCTCTCTTACGGAGCCGATTTTTTTGACGTCTTTGAAGTCCGGGGGATCGAAAGGCCGAAACGGGGCGAAACGTTCCCCCCTGAATACCAAAAAGGGATGGTTATTTTCAAATACAGGGGACTGGACGATTTGACGCGGAGACTCCTTTTGAAGTTCGATCCGCTTCCCGATCAGGCGGACGGCGGGTCGGCCACTTTTTACGTCAAACTTCAACCTCAAAAAGAGTGGGACCTTCATCTCTGGGGAAACGCCTTTCAAGGAGAAAATAAATGGATCAAGCGGCTCCATCTTCCGCAAGTGGTCACCAAGCTCCGGAAAGGGATATTAAAAAGGGAAAAAGAGATCACCCGGATCGACACGAACAACACCTCTTTCAACCAGCTCCTCTCCAGATCGCTTTCCGACATTCGCGTCCTGGAAACCGATACGCCCTACGGCTGTTACCCGTTCGCCGGCATCCCTTGGTTCGTCGCCCCCTTCGGGCGGGACGGCGTCATCACGTCGCTGGAGATCCTCCCGTTCCAGCCGCACATTGCGCGGGGGGCGCTTCAGTTCCTGGCGCAGCTTCAAGGGCGGGAGAAAAACGCGTTTTTAGATGAAGAGCCCGGCAAAATTCTTCACGAATATCGAAAAGGAGAAATGGCCAACCTCCGGGAAATTCCGTTCATTCCCTACTATGGAAGCGTCGACGCGACCCCGCTCTTTTTAATTCTTCTCCATCATTACGTCGAATGGACGGGGGACCTGAGGCTGGCGGAAGCGCTTTGGCCGAACGCGATGGCGGCCCTGGATTGGATTCGAAAACACGGCGATCTGGACCAGGACGGGTACATCGAATATCACCGGGAATCGCCGATCGGCCTGACCACACAGGGATGGAAAGATTCACATGACTCCGTTTTCCACGCGGACGGCCACTTCGCCGAGTCGCCGATCGCCCTCGTGGAAGCGCAGGGGTACGTCTACGCCGCCTTGAGCGGGACCGGCGCGCTCGCCTCTCTTCTCGGAAAAGGAGAGCTTCAAATGGAATTGATCGCCGCCGCCGAAGCGTTACGGGAAAAGTTCAACCGGGATTTTTGGGTCGATTCGAAACAATTTTACGCCTTGGCGCTCGACAAATATAAAAGGCCCTGCGAGGTCGTCACCTCCAACCCGGGACATTGTCTTTGGACCGGGTTGATCGACAACGACAAGGCGCGCGCCGTCGCCGACCGCCTTGTCGGCCCGGACATGTTTTGCGGTTGGGGAATTCGAACCGTCAGCGAGAAGGAGATTCGGTACAATCCGATGAGCTACCATAACGGGGGAGTCTGGCCGCACGACAACGCCCTGATCCTCGCCGGCTTCAAGCGGTATGGTTTCAACGATCACCTTCGCCGGGTCGCGACCGGCCTTTTCGAATCGACTCTTTATTCGGAAAACGGACGCCTTCCCGAACTCTTTTGCGGGTTCACCCGCTCTACCGGGCACGGCCCCACCCCGTATCCGATCGCTTGCAGCCCGCAAGCCTGGTCCGCCGCGTCGATCTTTTCGATTTTAAGCTCCCTTCTGGGGCTCACCGCCGACGCGATCAATCATCGCCTCTATTTCATGAATCCGGTCCTTCCCCATTGGCTGAAGTGGGTCGAGGTCAAGAACCTCAAGGTGGGAAAAGATCGGGTCGATTTCGTGGTTCGCGAAGGGAAAACCGAGGCGTCGGTTGAAGTCACCGACAAAACAGGAGAGATCGAAATCATCACGAGAAGATAGGGCGGCTTTTTATCCCTTACGAACGCGTCTCGCGTGGAGAACGCCGTCCACCTTTTCGATGTTCTTCAAGACCCTTTCCAGGTGCTTGGTGTCGGTGATGTCGATCACGAAATGAAGGGTCGCTTTTTTATCCTCCGTCGTGATGATTTCGGCGTGGCTGATATTGGCCCGCGCCGAGGCGATGGAGGACGAGACGGAAGCGAGCAGGCCCGGTTTATCCAAGGTGAGAACCGTGATATCGACCGGATGGGTGGCGGCGGTATGTATGTCCCAATCGACGTCGACGAGGCGATCCCGGTCGTAATCGAGCTCATCGATATTGGGACAATCGACCGTGTGGATCGAAAGCCCCCGGCCGCGCGTGATGAACCCGATGATTTGATCGCCGGGAACCGGGCTGCAACATTTTGAAAGATGAATCAGGATGTCGTCGAGTCCGCTGACCTTCACCTCGCTCTTCCCCAGCCCGACCTTCTTGATCACTTTCTCCGTAAAGCTTTCTTGAAGGCGCGGCTCGGGAAGGAGGGGGCGGACGACCTGATGCGCCGAAATTTTTCCGTAACCGATCGCCACGAAAAGCTCTTCCATCGACCGGATCCCTTGCTCTTTCACGTTGGATAAGATTTCTTCCGATTTGAACGCTTCCGTCGGACTCAAATTCTCCTTTCGCAGTTCGCGCTCCAAGATTTTTTTCCCGATCTCCAGGCCCCGGGCGCGCTCTTCCTCTTTGATCAGGTGTTTGATCTTGGCCTTCGCCTTCGAGGTTTTGACGATCTTCAGCCAATCCTTGCTCGGCCCGTGGGTGGGAGACGTCAGAACCTCCACCGTGTCTCCGCTCTTGAGTTGATACCGCAGCGGGACGATCTTCCCGTTGACCTTCGCCCCCACGCAATGGGCGCCGATCTCGGTGTGAATCGCGTAGGCGAAATCGATCGGCGTCGCCCCCTTTACCAGCTCCTTCACATCCCCCTTGGGGCTGAAGACATAGACCACGTCGGTAAAAAGATCGGTTTTAACCGAATCCATAAACTGCCGGGTGTCGACCAGCTCCTGCTGCCATTCGACCAATTGCCTGAGCCATGCGAAAGCCCGCTCGTCTTTCGGATCGACCTGCCCCCCCTCTTTGTACGCCCAGTGAGAGGCGATCCCTTCCTCCGCCAGGCGATGCATCTCTTCGGTCCGAATCTGGAACTCCACATGCCTTCCTTCCGGGCCGATCACCGTCGTGTGAAGAGACTGGTAAAGGTTCGATTTGGGGATCGCGATATAGTCTTTAAAACGCCCCGGCACCGGCCGCCACAAGGAGTGGATCAGCCCCAGCGCCGCGTAGCAATTCATTTTGATGTCGGTGATGATCCGAATTCCCATCAAATCGTAGACCTCTTCGAAAGGGATCCCGCGCCGCTCCATTTTTTGATAGATCCCATAGAGGTGTTTATATCTTCCTTTCATCTTGCAGGCGAAATGATACTCCCCGATCGCCTTTTGAACCGCCTCGATCACCGATTGCATGTACTTCTCCCGCTCCTCGCGGCCGGTCGCCACCTTCTTGACCAGTGAAAAATAGACGTCCGGTTTGAGATAACGCAGACAAAGGTCTTCCAATTCCGACTTCATCCAGCCGATTCCCAATCGGTTGGCCAGCGGGGCGTAAATTTCCAACGTCTCCTGGGCGATCCGCCTCTGTTCATCTTCCGTCATCGCCTCCAGGGTCCGCATGTTGTGAAGACGGTCGGCCAATTTGATGAGAACCACCCGGATATCTTCGGCCATCGAGACGATCATTTTTCTGAAATTTTCGGCCTGCTTCTCCTCATAGTTTCTGAACGCGATCTTTCCGATCTTGGTGACCCCGTCGACCAACGCGGCGATATCTCCTCCGAATTCTTTTTTGATCTCTTCACGGGTATGGGGGGTGTCTTCCACCACGTCGTGCAGAAGCCCCGCGACGACGGAAGAGAGATCGAGCTTCAGTCGCGTCAGAATACCGGCGACTTCCAATGGATGATGGAGATAAGGCTCTCCGGACCGCCGCCGCTGCCCTTCATGCGCTCTGGAAGAAAAGGCATAGGCTTTGTTCAATAAAGAAAGATCGCTTTGAGGGGCGTAAGCGCGAACCCGCTCGACAATCTCTTCCAACGAAAGCGTATTGGCCGAAGCCCCTTTCGATTTATTTTGCATAGGCCGTCAATGATTCCGCCCTTTGGCGAATTCCTTTTAGTCGCGAGAATTTATTCCTATTTTTGGATATTCTTGTTCTAATCGTAGAGGGTGAAAGGGGGAATGTCAAGCGAATGAGTCACAGCCGAGAGAAGGTTTACCTGGAGATTAAAGGAAGTACTTTGCGACATCTATTTTATACTTGTTCGCATCGATCACATTGACAATCTCAAAGCGGAAACGGCCGTTTTCATCCTGCTCCGAAAGATCGACGATCTCACCGCCGGCCTCCCCGCCGGAGGCGTTCAAAGCCAGTTTCACCTTGGGCCGGTCCCCTTTGTCGGGGTTTGGATTCGAAGCAAAAACGACGCCGATCTCTTTGGTATTTAAAAGAACCATCGCCCCGATCGGATAAATTCCGATCGCGTTCACAAAAAGCTTCATCAAGATCGGATCGAAGGCCTTTCCGCTCTTGTTCAGCATGAACCGGAGGGCCTTGTCCGGAGGAAAGGGAACCCGGTTGTAGACCCGGGATGAGGTCAAAGCGTCATAACAATCGACGATACAGATAATCCGCCCCAAAAGACTCAGGTTTCTCTTGTTCGCCAGCTTCGGGTAGCCTGAGAGGTCATAATTGAGGTGGTGCTCAAAGGCGCCGATCGTCACACGGATCGCCATATCGTTGATCCCTTTCAGCCGAACCAACTCTTTGACGGAGAAAATAGGATGCCGCCTCATTACCATCCATTCTTCTTCAGTAAAATCAGTAGGTTTATTCAATACCTCTAAAGGAATACTGTACTTTCCAAGATCATGAAAAAGGGCCGCCATCCCCAACTCGCAAAGCTTTCGTTTTGTATAGCCGAGCTTCTGCCCGATCGCCAAGGCCAAAATACAGACATTGACGGAATGGTTGTAGGTGTACTCGTCATGGCTCCGGAGGTTGGTCAAACCGAGAAGGGTCGAATCCTCATCCAGGATCAGATCGACCATCGATTGCACAACCCGCTTCGACCGCTTGAGGGTCACCGCCTGACGCAGCTTGACGCTCTCCATCACCTCCGCGACGGCGGTCACGGTGTTGAAGTAGGTCTTTTTCGCAAGCTCTTTATTATCTTTAAAAAGGTCCTCCAACTCCTCTTTTTCTTTCTTCTCGTTCAGAATCTTAATTTCCGGATTGGAGAGGCGCGCCTGTTTCATCTCTTTTTCAAACCGTTCGAAAGGAGAGGGGAGGCGGGGGTCCAGCGAGGCGAACAATGAGGAGAATTTTCGGATCTCTCCCTCGTTGATCCCCCGCGAAAAAACCAAGCTTCCGACCTTTTTCTTTTTCATCTCGTCGATCACGAACATAAAGCTCGAGAAACCGTCGATATCCATTTTCAACTTCGTATCGCCCAAGAGAAGAAAGTCCCCTTCCAGATTCAGCGCGACTTCCGGATCATCGGTGAAAAATTCATTGAGTGTTCTAAGAACATTCTCGGCCGGCTGGGCGAGGGCGACATTGGTCGGCCCATGTATCTGGGATGTCTTGAGCAGGATCGCCCATTGATTCACGAACTGCTTTCCGAGCCGAGCGCTCTCTTCGTCATAACCACGGCCCATCGGCTTCCGATTCATCCTCATACCGCCTCCGTCGCGCTCATCGCCGATCCATCCCGAGCACATCGAGCGCTTTGTTGCACGCCTCCCGAATCGTCTTGTTGTTGGAAGCGCTCCCTTCCCGAAGCGCCTCGACCGCCGCATGCGAACCGATCCGCTGAAGCGCGATCGCGGCGCAGACCCCCATCTCCTCCGATTTGATATTCCTAAAAAGGGTCCATCGACTTTTAAGATAACGCCTCATTTGAGGCGCCACTTCATCCCCGCCGATGCGGCCGATCGCTTCAAAGACCTCTTTTTTCTCGTAAAGATCCTTCGATTCAAATCTTTTGGTGTGGATCATTTCCATGAGAGGCTCCAGCGCGTCATGCGCCTTTCGCTTGGCCAACCCTTTGATCGCGAAAATTCGATTGGACAGATCGGGATCGGAAATGAACTGGACCATGAGACGGCTGGCCCGGGGATCCTCCATCGCGTCGAGGGCATGAAGCGCCTCTTTTCGGACCTTTAATTCTTCATGCTGGACGAACCGCGCAAAACTCTCGATCACCTTCGCGTCTCCGATCTTTCCAAGGACATAAATCAGGTTCCGGACCAGGTACCAACGGTCGTCGTCCAATTTTGAAATCATGAAATCGATGTCCATCTTTCCGAGTTCGACGAGGACATCGCACAAAATCCTTCTCGCCTTCAATTTTTCGACGGCGCCAAGAAGCTCAATGGCGGGCGGGATGATGTTCCTTTCGAAAAGGATCATTAACGAAAAAAAATCGGGGAGGTGATCGGCGCCGTCGGCGTTTAAAACCGATTCGAGCGCCAAAATTCTTTTCGGATTTCCCGCCTGAGTCAGGGCGTTTTGAACCTGAGCGAGGAGCGGCTTCGGCAAATTTTTGGTAGGGTCGGCCATTTCCCAGTAAAATTCCATGATCTTCCGGGCATGGCCGAAATCAC
>DATDON010000281.1:0-5342 GCA_035293225.1 Candidatus Manganitrophaceae bacterium | reverse complement strand
CTTCTTCAATATAAGATTTCTCTCCGATTAATTTATCAAAATAGCCCTTTTCCCGGCCGTTGGGACTCTCGATCTTTTTCCCCCCTTGGCCGGATTTTGACGCGATCCTGGCGAGCAAAATGATCGCCAGGATCCCTATCGTGAATAAAAATAAAAATCCCATTTTTCTTGTTAAATCCTTTCTAAAATGACCTCATCTAAGAGTTTCAGATTGAATCTATTTTTTGCGCTTCCGTTTGGAACGAATATTTCCAAATAACCGGAGCTGTTAATAATCAAATTCCCCCCTTCTTGATCTCCTTCAGCGTAATTTTCTTTCAAACCTTTTAACAAATGATCGCGAAGCCTGAGCGTCCATCGTCCCGGGGCCGCCGCTCTTATTTCTTCCCCCGTCAAATTCGTAATAGCGTTGCCGAAATGATCGAGGTAGACGATTTTGCCGATCCAGCCGGCGCCTTTTCTTTGGGGGATCAGGTCGTTCAGAATGAAAGCGTCCTGAATTTTTTTCCCGAAGGCGTCCGGAGGATAGCCTTCGGCAAGGGCCGCGGCGATCGGGGCGAAATGGTCCCGCCCGGCAAAAGTAGGGCTTGGTTTAAATCGGAGGAGAGGATGGGACACAGGGTGGGACACAGGGTGAGACACTGCATGTGCTGCATGTGCTGCATGTGCTGCATGTGCGCCATGTGCAGGATGCGCTGCATGTGACGGAGGCCCCTCCGCCTCCCAGACCGATGTCCCCTTTCCCTGAAGAATATACGTTAAAACGCCGTTGTCGGGGGCGACGTAAAGATGGTCTTGCCTTGCGGCGATGATTTTTCTCCGGGCCGTTCCGACGCCGGGATCGACGATGACCAGATGAATGGAGCCTCCCGGAAAATATTGAGACGCCTCCCGCGCGACAAAGGCGGCGCTGACGAGGTCTTGAGGAGGAACCTGGTGGGTGATGTCGACTAATTTCACGCCGGGAGCGCGGCTCAACAAGACCCCTTTTACGCTTCCGACGAAATAGTCGTTTAAACCAAAGTCGGTGGTCAGCGTGATGATGGGGGCCGGAGGCCGGAGGCCGGGGGGCGGCCTGAATGAACTTGCTTCTCTTCGGTTTGCCGGCCCCCGCCCTCGCGTCTCCGCTCCCCGTCTTTCACTCGAACGTGATCTTGAGGATCTCATATTCCACCGTTTTAGCCGGTGTCGTGATTTGAACCGACTCCCCCACCCGATGCCCGATCAGCGCCTTGCCGACCGGGGAATGGACGGAGATTGTTCCATCTTTTAAGTTGGCCTCGTCTTGCCCGACGAGGGTGTATTTTTTTTCCTTTTCGGTGTCGATATCCATGAGATAAACCGTTACGCCGAAGACGACCTTTTCGGTCGATAGATTATTCGTTTCAATAATCTGCGCGTCGACGAGCTTCGCCTCCAACTCCCGGATCCGCCCCTCGACGAAACTCTGCTTCTCCTTCGCCGCGGCGTACTCCGCGTTTTCGGACAGGTCGCCGTGCGCCCTTGCCTCCGCGATGTCGGCGATGACCTTCGGGCGCTCCACCTTTTTGAGGCGGTCTAATTCTTCACGAAGCTGTTCATACCCTTTTTGGGTCATGGGTATCTTCACTTTTTTCCTCCCATTTCTTGGTGATATTCTTGAAGCGATTTGACTGCCATCCCTTCCTCGATCAAAGCCTCGATTCCCCGGACCGCCGCTTTCGCCCCCGCGATCGTCGTAAAATAGGGAATGCCGGAATGGAGCACGGTCTGTCGAATAGAGTAAGAGTCGGCCTGAGAAAGCTTATCGCCGACCGTGTTGATGACCAGATGGATCTCCCTGTTTTTGAGGGCGTCTACGACGTGGGGCCTCCCCTCTTTGACCTTGTTGATTTTTTCCGCCGGGACCCCCCGCTGATTGAGATGCTGGGCCGTTCCGGCCGTGGCGATGAGGCTGAAGCCCATTTCCGAAAGCCGTTTCGCGATCTCGAAAATGGCCGGTTTGTCTTTGTCTTTCACGCTCAAAAAGACCTTTCCGGAGAGAGGGAGAAAATTTTCGGCCGCCGCTTCGGCCTTCGCGAAGGCCCTCCCGAAATGGGGGTCGATCCCCATCACCTCTCCCGTCGATTTCATTTCGGGCCCCAAGATGGAATCGACATTCAAGCGCTTAAAGGGAAAGACCGCCTCTTTCACGGCGATGTGACGCGGCGTTCTTTCCTCCAACATCCCTTGCTCCCGGAGCGACGTTCCCAGGATCGCCTTCATCGCCACCTTGGCCAGGGGGAGTCCGATACTCTTGCTGACGAATGGGATCGTCCGGGAGGCACGAGGGTTGACCTCTAAAATATAAACCGCGCCGTTTTTGACCGCGAACTGGACGTTCATCAAGCCGATCACCGACAACTCTTTCGCCAGCGTGACGGTCTGCTCTCGAATGGTTCGCAAAATGGAGGGGTCGAGCGAAAAAGGGGGGAGCGAGCAGGCCGAATCGCCCGAATGGACCCCCGCCTCTTCGATGTGCTCCATGACCCCGCCGATGAGGACGTCAGTCCCGTCCGAAACGGCGTCGACGTCGATCTCAACGGCGTCTTCAAGGTATTTGTCGATCAAAACCGGATGTTTGGGGGAGGCCTTGACGGCGTGGGTCATATAGTATTCCAGACTTTTCCGGTCATAAATTACCTCCATCGCCCGGCCGCCGAGGACGTAAGAGGGGCGGACCATGACCGGATAGCCGATCTCGTCGGCGACTTTTTCCGCTTCGGCGGTCGATCGGGCGAGGCCGCTTTGGGGCTGTTTGAACCCCACCTTGTCGAGAAGGATTTTGAAACGCTCCCGGTCTTCGGCCCGATCGATCGCGTCGGGAGAGGTCCCTAAAATTCGGACCCCTTCCTGCTCCAGAGGGACGGCGAGCTTCAAAGGGGTCTGTCCGCCGAACTGGACGACGACCCCCTCCGCCCCTTCCCGCTTGACGATGTGAAGGACATCTTCCAGCGTGAGCGGCTCGAAGTAGAGCCGGTCCGAGGTGTCGTAGTCGGTGCTGACCGTCTCGGGATTGCAGTTGACCATGATGCTCTCATAGCCCAGCTCCTGAAGCGCCTGGACGGCGTGGACGCAGCAATAGTCGAACTCGATCCCCTGGCCGATCCGGTTGGGGCCGCTCCCCAGGATAATCACCTTTTTCCGACCGGTCGGCGCCGCCTCACATTCCGCTTCATAGGTCGAATAGAAATAGGGGGTGTACGCCTCGAACTCGGCGCCGCAGGTATCGACCCGCTTATAGACAGGAACGATGTTCCGTTCTTTTCTCCAATCGGCCACTTCTTTCTCGGTAAGGTTCGCCAGCCGGCCGATCCTCCGGTCGGAATAACCGGCCTCTTTCGCCAGCCTTACAAGTTCAGGTTGTAACGGCGCGTCTTTAAGCTGATTTTCGATCCGGATCACCTCTTCGATTTGGCGGATAAACCAGGGATCGACTTTCGTCAGTTGATGGATCTCGTCGATCGAAAGCCCTAAACGGAGGGCGTCGGCCATCTGCCATATCCGATTGAACGTGGGACGCGAGAGCATCTCCCTTAAATTGTGTCCGTTTTGTTCCAACGCGGTATAGCGAGGTTCCAGGCTGTCCCGGCTGATCTCCAGAGAGCGCAGCGCCTTCAACAGAGCCTCTTTAAAGTTCCGGCCGATCGCCATTGCCTCCCCCACCGATTTCATCTGAAGGGTCAGGGTCGGGTCGGCGTTCGGAAATTTCTCGAAGGCGAACCGCGGGATTTTGACGACGACGTAGTCGAGCGTCGGCTCGAAAGAGGCCGGCGTCACGCGGGTGATGTCGTTCCGGATTTCATCGAGGGTCAGGCCGATCGCGAGTTTGGCGGCGATCTTGGCGATCGGAAATCCGGTCGCTTTCGAAGCAAGCGCCGAGCTTCGGGAGACGCGGGGGTTCATCTCGATCACCCGCATCTCGCCGTTTTTAGGGTTGAGGGCGAACTGGATGTTGGAGCCGCCGGTGTCGACCCCCACCTCCCGGATGACCCGGATCGCCGCGTCCCGCATCCGCTGGTATTCTTTGTCGGTCAGCGTCTGGGCCGGCGCCACGGTGATCGAGTCTCCGGTATGGATCCCCATCGGATCGAAATTTTCGATCGAGCAGATGATCACGACATTGTCGTTCTTGTCCCGCATCACCTCCAACTCGAACTCTTTCCATCCGAGGACAGACTGCTCGACCAGAACCTCATGGATCGGGCTGCTTGCCAGCCCGGCCTCGACGCATTTCTCAAATTCTTCACGGTTATAGGCGACGCTTCCCCCCGCCCCGCCCAAGGTAAAAGAGGAGCGAATGATCGCCGGGAACCCGGTCTCCTCGACAATCTCCAGCGCCTCCTCCCGGCTGCGGGCGCAGCCGCTTTTGGGATATTCCAGCCCGGCCTTGTCGATCACCCGCTTGAACGCCTCGCGGTCTTCCGCCCGTTTGATCGATTCGTACTTGGCGCCGATCAACTCCACCCCGAACCGCTCCAAGACCCCCCGCTCCGCCAGCGCCACCGCCATGTTCAGCGCCGTCTGTCCTCCCATCGTCGGGAGCAGCGCGTCGGGGCGCTCCCGCCCGATGATGTGGGTGAGGACCTCGACCGTGATCGGCTCAATATACGTCCGGTCGGCGACATCAGGGTCGGTCATAATGGTCGCCGGGTTGCTGTTGACCAAGATCACCTGATATCCCTCCTCCCGCAGCGCCTTGCACGCCTGGGTCCCGGAATAGTCGAACTCGCACCCCTGACCGATGACGATCGGCCCGGGGCCGATGAGAAGGATCTTATGAATGTCCGTTCGCTTGGGCATGAGCTACTTCTCTTTGCCTTTAAGACGTTTCAATTTCTCTTCTAAAAAAGATCGATCCAAAATGTCTTTTGGACGGATCCCTCGTTTGGTCTCGATCAGTGATCTGAGGCCGGCGAAAGGGACTTTCACCCCTTGAAGGATGATCGGATCGATATCTTCTTTAACCTGATCATACGTTATCTCGCACGCCTTCGCCAGCAGATCAATCACCACCTCATCTGCGACCCTCACAACGGAATAGTTCCGAACATCGGCCGGCTTAACATCCAAGATCGCCTTGTCAGGAAGATATGAGAGCGCCTTTCTGATTCTTTCCACATTTTCATTCGAACTCTCGATCAATAAGTCGATATCTCCCGTGGCCCTTAAATATCCATGATGCGCGACGGCAAAACCTCCGATGACGACATACCGGGCCGCTTCATTATTCAAAGATTTACAGAGCTGAACCAGATCATCTAATGTTGGGTTGCGGCTGAACTCTTGGCCATCATCTTGATCATCCACTGATCGGCTTCCTC
>DATDON010000280.1:0-2128 GCA_035293225.1 Candidatus Manganitrophaceae bacterium | reverse complement strand
GGCCGGTCTTCGAATCGGTTACGGCATCAGCCGGCCTGAGGTGGTCGATTACGTGAACCGGGTCCGCCAGCCGTTTAATACCAGTCTGCCGGCGCAGCAGGCGGCGCTGGCGGCCCTTTCGGACGACGCCCATGTCTCGCGGTCGCTGAAGGTCAACCGGGAGGGGAAAGAATATCTCTATCGGCAATTCGACGCCATCGGGATCTCTTATCTCCCCACGGAGACCAATTTTATCTATTTCGACTTAAAGGGATCCGATCCGGCGCTGGGGCAAAAGGTCTACCGGGCGCTCCTCCGAAAAGGGGTGATCATCCGCCATCTGGCGGGGGCGCGCCTGAGGGTCACCATCGGCTTGCCGAGGGAGAACCGGCGATTCGTCAAGTCGTTGAGGGAGGTTCTAAAGACGTTAAACGTTATTCGTTAATCGTTATTCGTAAAGAGCAAAACTTTTTTCACCTTCGATGTTCTTCGTTTACGTTTAACGAATAACGATATCTTCTAAGGAGAAGAAAATGATTATCGTTTTAAAGCCAGAGGCGACGGAAAAGGAAATACAACACATCGTCGATAAAATCAAAGAGGTGGGATTGAAGCCCTTTATTACCAAGGGAGAGGAGAGGACGATCATCGGGGTCATCGGAGATGAGCGGATCCTCCAAAACTTGCCCCTCTCGGCGTTTCCCGGCGTGGAGAAGGAGCTGCCGATCCTGGCGCCTTACAAATTGGTCAGCCGCGAGTTCAAAAAAGAGGACACCGTGATCGACGTCCAGGGGGTGAAGATCGGCGGGAAAAAGATCGTCGTGATGGCCGGCCCCTGTTCGGTGGAGAAGCAGAGCCTCCTGACCTCGATCGCGCAGGAGGTCAAAGAGGGGGGGGCGCTGATTTTGAGGGGAGGGGCGTTCAAGCCCCGCACCTCCCCTTATTCCTTTCAGGGATTGGGCGAAGAGGGGCTTGAATATCTCTCCGAGGCGAAGAAGAAGACCGGCCTGTTGGTCATCACCGAGCTGATGGATCCCCGCGATATCCCGATGATGATGAAGCACGCAGACATCATTCAGATCGGCGCCCGCAACATGCAGAACTTCCGGCTGCTCTCGGAGGTCGGCTCTTACAACAAGCCGGTGATGCTGAAGCGGGGGCTCTCCGCCACGATCAAGGAATTTCTCCTTTCGGCCGAATATATCTTGGCGGCCGGGAACCACCAGGTGATCCTCTGCGAGCGGGGGATCCGGACCTTCGAAACGGCCACCCGCAACACGTTGGACCTCTCCGCCGTCCCGGTGATCCGGCGCCTCTCTCACCTGCCGATCGTCGTCGATCCGAGCCACGCCGTCGGAAAGACCGACTGGGTCGCGCCGATGGCGAAAGCGGCGGTGGCGGTCGGGGCGGACGGCCTGATGATCGAAGTCCACTCCAATCCCGAAGAGGCGTATTGCGACGGGGAGCAGGCGATGCTCCCGAAGGACTTCAAGGCGCTGATGGTTCAATTGAAGAAGATCGCCGCGGCGGTGGATCGGGAGATTTAAATAACGTTATACGTTATACGTTAAACGTTAAACGTGAATACCAATGACGAATAACGAATGACGGTCTCGTAAAAAGCCGTCATTCCCGCGTAAGCGGGAATCCAGATGGAGTGTGACGATCTGAAAAGGCGAGATTCCCCTTTACATGGGAATGACAGTAAGGTATTTTTCAGGGTTTTTACGACTCCATCACGAATAACGAATAACGTTTAACATTATAACGATCAACATAACGATCAACGAATCACGTTACTTAAGGAGTGACTTTGTTATTTAAAAAGATGACCGTCATCGGGGTCGGCCTCATCGGCGGTTCCTTGGCGCTGATCGCCAAGCGAAAAAAGCTGGTTGAGACCGTCGTCGGCTACGGGACGAGACGGGGAAATCTTCAGAAAGCGGTCTCCATGGGGGTGATCGACCGATACCTCCTCACTTTGCCAAAAGCGGTGGAGGGGGCCGATCTGGTGGTTCTGGCGACCCCCGTCGGCCTGTTCGAGCGGATCGCCCAGGCGATCGCCCCTCACTTGAAAGAGGGAGCGGTGGTCACCGACGTCGGCAGCGTCAAAGGGAGGCTGGTAAAACGGCTCGACGCGATCTTTCCC
>DATDON010000279.1:0-3964 GCA_035293225.1 Candidatus Manganitrophaceae bacterium | reverse complement strand
TAAGGATGTGGGAAGCATACAAGATCAGCACCTAACGCGAGAATTTAAGGGAAGGAACCTTTCAATCGTCATCTGGACGACGACTCCTTGGACGCTCGTTGCAAACCGCGCGATCGCCCTTCATCCGTCGCTCGCCTATGTGGTTTGTTTGCATAGAGGCAATGCTTACATTGTTGCAAGGGAACTTTTCGACCAATTCAACAAGGAAATACTCGGTACAGTAGGTGATGTACAACAGGTTGCCTCCTTCGTTGGGGCTAAAATTGAGGGTTGGGAATTCAGTCATCCTTGGATCGATCGTCCGTCACCCGTTGTGCTCGGCGAGCATGTCACCCTCGATCAAGGGACCGGCTGTGTCCACACCGCGCCGGGGCACGGTCAAGAAGACTATGAAGTCGGACTTCGGTATGGTTTGGAGGTCTACGCGCCGGTGGACCATCGGGGGCGTTTCACGCAACAGGCTGAAACGTTCTCCGGCCAGAAGGTCTTCGAGGCGAACCCGGGGATTATCGATCTTCTGCGCGAGCGGGGAATGCTTCTGAAAGAGGAGTCGATTGCTCACTCCTATCCTCACTGCTGGCGATGTAAAAACCCGGTGATCTTTCGGGCGACCGAGCAGTGGTTCATTTCGATGGAGAAGAATAAATTGCGCGAGCGGGCGATCCATGAAATCGAAAACAACGTCCGCTGGATTCCGAAATGGGGGAAGGATCGAATATTGGGGATGATGCAGAGCCGCCCCGATTGGTGCGTCTCGCGCCAGCGGGTCTGGGGGGTCCCGATCGTCGCCTTTACCTGCCTCGATTGCAAGGAGGTCTTGGTCTCTCAACCGATCGCCGATCATGTCGCCGACCAGATGGAGAAAGAGGGGGGGAGCGACATCTGGTTCTCCAAGTCGGCCGAAGCGCTCCTTCCGAAAGGAACGACCTGTCCGAAATGTAACGGGCGCCGATTCCAACAGGAGAGCGACATTCTCGATGTCTGGTTTGAATCGGGGGTGAGCCACGCCGCCGTCTTGAAGCGGCGGCCGGAGTTGGCCTGGCCGGCCGATCTCTACCTGGAAGGTTCCGACCAGCATCGCGGCTGGTTCCATAGCGCCCTCCTCGCTTCGCTCGAGACCGACCGGCGCGCCCCGTACAAGGCGGTCTTGACCCACGGTTTTACCGTCGACGGCGCCGGAAAGAAGATGTCGAAGTCGGCCGGCAACGTCGTCGCGCCGCAAGAAGTGATCAATCAGCACGGCGCCGAAATTCTCCGGCTTTGGGTGGCGGCGACCGACTTTCGGGAAGATGTCCGCATCTCCCCTGAAATCCTCACGCAACTGGTCGAGGCCTATCGGAAGATCCGGAACACCTGCCGGTTTCTCTTGGGGAACATCGGCGATTTTGATCCGGGGGATCCGCCGGTCGCGGAAGAGGATCTTCTTGAAATCGACCGGTGGGCCCTGCATCGCCTCCATCTTCTCAACGGAAAGATCCAGAGGGCGTATCAAGAGGCGGAATTCCACGTCGTCTTTCACGCGTTGAACAACTTCTGCGCCGTCGATCTCTCCGCCTTCTACCTCGACATCCTGAAAGACCGCCTCTACACCTCCGCCGCCCGGGCGAGGGAACGGCGGGCGGCGCAGTCGGTTTTGCGCGAGATCCTCTCTTCTCTGGCGCGCCTGATGGCGCCGATCCTCTCCTTCACCGCCGAAGAGATCTGGGGCTTCCTTCCGGCCGATTTGAAATCGGCGCCGAGCGTCCATTTGACGAGTTTCCCATCTCAAAGAGAAACTAAACTTGAAGATGATGAGCGAACGTTTTTAGATCATTGGGAAAAGCTATTTCAAGTTCGAGAAGAGGTGGCCCGCGCTTTAGAAAAGGAGCGGAAAGAAAAAAAGATCGGGAATTCGCTTGAAGCCAGTGTGAAGCTCTATGCAAAGGGAGATGCTTGGGTTACTCCCAGTACTGACGATTTCCCTCTTTACAAACTTCTCGAGAAACACAAAGAGTTCCTCCCCGCTCTTTTTATCGTCTCGCAAGTCGATCTCCTCCCCTGGGAGAAAAAACCGGAAGGGCTTCCGGCCGTTCAAGGAGAGCGGCTCGCCATTCAGGTCTTGCCCGCGCGGGGGGAAAAATGCGAGCGCTGCTGGATCTATCGGGAAAGCGTCGGCGCGGATGCCCGATACCCGACCTTGTGCGACCGGTGCGTGGGAGTCATGATTGCGGAGCGCGTCGAATGATGCCTTATAATAAGCTTCTTCTCTTGACTTTGATCGGGGGAGGGACTATCATTCTCGATCAAGTCAGCAAATTCTATGTGCAGCAAGCGCTTCGTTTAAACGAGTCTGTGGTTGTCATTCAAAACTTTTTTTCTCTAACTTATATTCGGAACCCCGGCGCCGCCTTTGGATTTTTCGCTGATCACAGCGCTCAATTTCGGGCCGTCTTTTTTCTGATCATCTCGCTGATTGCGCTCTCCCTCCTTGTCTTCTTCTTCCTCCAGGTTCCCAAAGACGATATTCGCGCCCTCCTTTCCATCTCCCTCCTCTTCGGCGGCGCGATCGGGAACCTGCTCGACCGGATCCGCTTTGGGGAGGTGATCGATTTTCTCGATTTTTACCTGGGACGGTTTCATTGGCCGGCGTTTAACGTCGCCGATTCGGCCATTACGATCGGAATCTCTTTGCTTATGTTCGGTCTCTTTTGGGCGAAGAAGGATGTTTCAGCGCCGAACCTCTCGCTCTGATTTCCCGCAGGGTGGGACACCGCATGCGCTGCATGCGCCGCATGTGAGAGGCGGCTCGACTACGATAGCGATAGAAAGAATTTGCCGATGAAGAGGGGGAAGGAATCAGAACGGTTTGTCAACAAGGCGGTCATGGCGTTGGACCGCGGCAACTGGCTTTTGGCGGTTCAATTTCTCAAAAAGGTCCTCTCGGCCGATCCGAACCATCTCCCCGCCTATCATGAGCTGGCCGACATCTATCTCCACCTCGGCCATTTCGACGCCGCGTTTGAAGTGATCCGCCGCGCGGTCCATATCTTCCCAGCCGATTATCAGAGCAGTTTTATGCTGGCCAACATTTTTCTGGTTCAAAACAAACCGGACGAGGCGCTCGGCATCTATCGCCGCCTCGAAAAAAACAGGTGCGAAGAGCAAGAAGTCACCGATCTCTTCTTCAATACGGCCCTCGCTTATCACGCCAAAAATCAGATGGCGCGCGCGCTTCGCTGTCTACGGAGCGCGCTCGACGAGGACAGCGCTTACACGGAAGCGTATGAGTTGATGGGAAAGATATTATTCGAAAAGAAAGATCTCGCCGGCGCCAAGCTCTCCTTTGAAAAGGTCATTCAACTGGAGTCCCATAATCTAAACGCCCATCATATGATGGGGATCATCTATTCCAAAGAGCTGAAATGGGAGAGGGCGATCGAGAAATGGGAGACGGTCCTCTCGCTCGCCCCCGAGACCGATGAGGCCCTTCGGGAGCTCGGATGGGCCTTCAACATGATCGGGCAGGAGGAGCGCGCCGTCGATCTTTTGAGGAAGGCGCTCGATATCAATCCCCAAAACGTCCAGGCCCGGATCGACCTGGGAGCGGTCTTCATGGGAAAGATGCAATTCAAAGAGGCGATCGCCGAATGGGAATGGGTCCGGGAGTATGATCCTCAAAACAAGCTGATCCGAAAATTTCTCTCCCAGGCCCGTCTCTATGAAAAGAAGATGAAACAGGAGAAAAAAGGAGAATAGGCGCCCTCTTGTCTTTCTACCCCTCCTCCCCGCTTGATGTCACCTCCTACCTCGCCTCCGAACGGCTCGATCTATACATTATTAAAAGAGGTGTTTCCCTCTCCCGATCCCGCATTCAAAAGCTGATCGAAGAAGGGCAGATCCGCGTCAACGGAAAACCGGCCAAGGCGAGTTACAAGGTGCGGGAGGGAGACCGGATCGAAATCTTCATCCCCCCGCCGGCCCCCCT
>DATDON010000278.1:0-7066 GCA_035293225.1 Candidatus Manganitrophaceae bacterium | reverse complement strand
GATTTTCGACGCGCGAGGCGATGAATTCGACCGAGCCGTCGATGATCTTCAAGAAGGGGGAGGGATAAACGCCGATCCAGAGGATCATCACGGCCAGCGCCGCGCAGACGCCGATTTCACGGCGGTCGAGATCGGGGAGCGACCGGTTTTTCGGGTTTTCCAGATTCCCCATCATCGTCCGTTGATAAAGCCAGAGGAGATAGGCCGCCCCCAACAGGACGCCGACCATGGCAGGGACGGCGAAGCGCCAATCGCTCTTGAAGGCCCCCAGCAGGATCAGGAACTCGCCGACGAAGCCGTTGGTCCCTGGAAAGGCCATCGACGAGAGGGAGATGATCAGGTAAAAGGCGGCGAGGATCGGAACCTGCTTGGAAAGGCCGCCGTATTCCGAAATCGACCGGGTATGCCGCCGCTCATACAGGAACCCGACCACCAGGAAGAGCCCGGAGGTCGAGATCCCATGGTTGATCATCTGGATCATCCCCCCCCGGAGGCCCGCCCGGTTGAGGGCGAAAATTCCAAGAATCACGAAACCCAAATGGCTGATGGAAGAATAGGCGATCAGCTTTTTGATGTCGTCTTGCGCCAGGGCGAGGAGCGCGCCGTAGACGATCCCGACCGCGCCGAGGAGGAGCATCAAGGGGACAAAGATATGAGAAGCCTCCGGCAGGAGCGGGAGCGAGAAGCGGACGAAGCCGTAGGTCCCCATTTTCAGCAAGACCCCCGCCAGAAGGACGCTCCCGGCGGTCGGCGCCTCGACATGGGCGTCCGGCAGCCAGGTGTGAAAGGGAAACATCGGAACTTTAAAGGCGAAGCCGAAGAAGATCAGGAGGAAGACCCAGACCTGTTTTTCGACCGACAGGGGGGCGTTCAATAGATCGAGAAAGTCGAACGAGTAGCGGACCGGAAGCGACTGGGCCGTCGCAAAGTCGTGGTAGTTGAGATAAAGAATGACGAAGCCGACGAGCATCAAGACGCTTCCCAACAAGGTATAGAGGACGAATTTGAGGGAGGCGTAGTCGCGATTCTCCCCGCCCCAGGTCTTGATCAGGAAATACATCGGGATCAGCATCACCTCCCAGAAGAGAAAAAAGAGGAAGAGGTCCAGCGCGGCGAAGACCCCGACGAGGGTCGTCTCCAATCCGAGGAGGCAGATCATATATTGCTTCAGATGCGTCTCGATCCCTTTCCAGGAGAAGAGGACGACCAAGACTGAAAGAAAGGTCGTCAAAAGAACCAGCAGGAGGCTGATGCCGTCGACGCCGACGTGATAGGAAATGCCGAGGGGAGGAATCCAGTCGTAGCGTTCGGCGAATTGCATCTCGGAGATTCCCCGGTTAAAGAAGAGGGGGAGGAGGAGGGAGAGGAGAAAGGTGATCAGAACGGTCTGCAGCGCGACCGCGCGGATTTGCTTCTCATCCTTCAGGAAAAGGAGGATCGCCGCCCCCACCAACGGGAGGAAGATGACCCACGACAAGACCGGCGGGCCGATCTGCTGGATTGCGGAGATTTCACCGAGCGAGCCGAGCATCTTATTTCACCACCAGCATGAAGCTTGGAAACCGGTCTTTAAACAAAATGTAAATATTCACCAAAATAAAAAAACCGATGATGATGATCATCGCGTAGTTATGGACCGATCCGGTCTGAAGGCGCCGGAAGATCCTCGCGCCGACATGGTTCGCGTATCCCAAAAGGTTGATGAATCCGTAAATAATATAATTCTCGAAGACGTTGGAAAGCCATCCCCCCCCGAAGACCCCCCGGCCGACGGCGTTGACCGCCCCGTCGATCACCTCCACGTCGAATCTGCGGCAGAGGAGGACGACGCGCTTCATCGGCCGGATGACCATCGTACGATACATCTCGCTCACAAAGCCTTCATAGGCGGCGATCGGATGGTCGGCGAGCCAGAGAAATTTTCTTCCGCCGATCCGATAGAACCAATCGGTGTCGAGGCTGATCGTCGGCTCCGGATCGAGCTGTTTTAAGAGAAGGAAAAAGCCGAGCGCGGTAAAGAGGAGGATCGAAAGCGCCCCGACCACATGGTCTCCCGTGTAAGGATGAAAATGAACCGGATAGGGAAGATAGCGATAAAGAAGGTCCGGGAAGAGGCCGATCGCAATGCAGAGAAAGGCGGCGAGCCCCATCCCGATCAACATGTTCAGCGGCGGTTCTTTCGCTTGAATGCCGGCGTCTTTGCCGAAGAAGATATAGTAGGGGAGTTTCAGGCCGGTGTGAAGGAACGTTCCGGACGACGCCAGGGTGAGGAGCAGGACCACGCCGGGGAGATGTTGTTCGGCGCCGGCCGCCACCACCATCGACTTGCTGACGAAGCCGCTGAAGAGGGGAAAGGCCGAGATCGAAAATCCTCCGATCATGTAGAGGGTGAGGGTGATCGGCATTGTTTTGTAAAGTCCTCCCAACTCGGTCAGTTTCCTCCGTCCCGTCGCATAGATGACCGCGCCGGCCCCCATGAAGAGGAGCGCCTTGTAGAGAATGTGCGAAAAGGCGTGGGCGACCGATCCGTTCTGCGCCATCTCCGTTCCGATCCCGACGCCGGCGACCATATAGCCGACCTGGCTGATGATGTGATACGCGAGCAGCCGCCGGATATCGTTCTCCAGAACGGCGTAAATGACGCCGTAGAGGGCCATCGCCACGCCGAGATAGATCAGAATCTCGGTTCCCGAAAAGGCGCGGACCAACACGTAGACGGCGGTCTTCGTCGTGAAGGCGCAGAGAAAAACCGCGCCGGTGACGGTCGCTTCCGGGTAGGCGTCGGCGAGCCAGGCGTGAAGGGGAGGAACCGCGGCGTTGAGGATGAATCCGATCAGGATGAGCCAAAAGGCGAGCCCCGAAGCGTGATTCGGCCCGAAGGTGATGGAGCCTTGCGTGACGGCGATCAGGACGATCCCCCCCAGCAGCGCGACCCCGCCGAAGGTATGGACCAGGATATACCGGAATCCCGCGCCGGCCGCCTCTTTCCATTTTTGACTCCAGATCAGGAAGACCGAAGAGAAGGCCATCATCTCCCAGAAGATGAAAAGGGAGAAGTAATCGCCGGCGAAAACGACGCCGAGGGAAGCGCCGACGTAGACCAGCGCGGCGAGATGCTGCCGATCCTCTTTCACATGAAGGGCGTAGACCATCCCGATCGCCGCCATGAGGGTAAAGACATAACCGAAGATGAGACTGAGCCGGTCGACCCGGCCGAAGACCAGCTCTTGACCGAGAAAGTGGACGACCCCGTATCGGCCCGGAGCGGTCAGGACGAGATTGACGAACGCGGCCGACGGGAGGAGAACCAGATAGCCCTGTTTCACCCTTCCTTTCAGAAATGGAACCAGAAGCGCCCCGAAGATCAGGAGGAGTCCGGGATGGAGCCAGTTAATCATGACGCGCCCCCCTCACATGCGCTGTTCCATCCTCCACTTCTCCCTCTGCGGGGAGGTCGTAATAATCTTCCCGTTTCATCAACCCCGCATGGCCGATCACCTTTGAAACGATAATGATCAAAACGCATGAAATAAATCCGAAGAGCGCGCTGAAGCCGGGGATCGAATCCCAAAAAAAGATCGCGTGTTCCCGGTGGATGAAGAAATCGATTCCGACCAGGAGCGCCAGCGTAACGTAGAAGATCCTTCTTAACTTTTTAACCTGCTCCGGGTTTTCAAGAACCCTTTCGAGCCTCATCGGATCACCGCTTTCGCCAGCGCCAGGAAATAGTCTGGAAAGAGACCGATCAGCAGCGACCCGACGGCGGTCAGGACCAACGGCGCGACCACGAAAAGCGAAGCCTCGTGTATCTCCTCGGGATGCGCCGCCTGCGCCCCGACGCTTTGGGGGTGGGGGAGCGGCGCCTCGAAAAAGGCCTTGTAGACGATCGGAATGAAGTAGGCGGCGTTCAAGAGGGTGCTGCTCAATAAGACAAAGAGGATCGGGATCGCTTTCGCCTCGATCGAGCCGAGGGCCAGATACCACTTCGTGACGAATCCCGCCACGGGAGGAACCCCGATCATGCTGAGCGCCCCGACGGCGAAGGCGGCCATCGTCCAGGGCATCTTCCGGCCGATTCCGCTCATCTCGCTGATATTGATTTTATGCGAGGCGACGTAAATCGATCCGGCGCAGAAAAAGAGGGTGATCTTCGAGACGGCGTGATTGGCGATGTGCAGGATCCCTCCGAGCATCCCGCTGGGGGTCAAAAGAGACGCTCCCAGGACGACATAAGAGAGCTGGCTGACGGTCGAGTAGGCGAGCCGCGCTTTTAAGTTATCGCGCGTCAGCGCATAGATCGACGCCATCAAGATCGTAAAAGAGGCCAAGAGGGCGGTGGCGACCCCCAGGTTCAACTCCCGCATCAGAGAGGGGCCGAAGACATGAAAGATCACCCGCAAGACCGAGAAGACCCCCACCTTGACGACGGCGACCGCGTGGAGGAGCGCGCTGACCGGCGTCGGCGCCACCATCGCCGCGGGGAGCCAGCTATGGACCGGCATGATCGCCGCCTTCGCGAACCCGAAAATAAAGAGAAAGTAGACGACGGTCAAAAGGGCCGGATTCCCTTTTCCGCCGAAAAGGCCGTCGTGTGAAAACTCCAAGGTCCCGGCGATGTTGTACGTCAAAATGATCGCCGCCAGGAGAAGGGTCTTGGAGGTCCCCATCAGGTAGATCAGATATTTTTTCGCCCCGGCGAACGCCTCCTCCGTCTCCTTGTGCGCGACCAGCGGATAGGTGACGAAGCTGAGGATCTCGTAGAAGATGAAGAGGGTCAAGAGGTTGGCGGAAAAGGCGACGCCGATCGCGGACGAGAGGCTGACGGCGAAGCAGGTGAAATAGCGGGTCTGCTTATGCTCATGCGTCGACCGCATATAGCCGATCGAATAAAAAGAGGTGACGATCCAGAGAGAAGAGGCGACCGTCGCAAAGAGGAGACCGAGCGGATCGACCCGGAACTTGATGTCGAAGCCGGGGAGAAAGGTGAAAAGGGTGTATTCGATCGTCTGTCCGGCGAGCACGGCGGGGGCCATCGAGAGGACGATCAGGAGTTTAATCACCCCGGCGCCGACCGACCACCCTTCCCGAAGGTTCGGCTTTCTGTCCGACGCCAAGATCAATCCCGCCCCGATGGTGGAGACCAAGACGGCGAGAAAGGGTTTTATGGAGATCAATGTTTCCAGATGATACCTCAATAAAGACGTGATTCGTTATTCATCAATTATTATTTATTTTAAATCTTTTCCGTTTAACGAATAACGAATCACGATTCACGGATAACGAAAACCTACCACTTCAGCAAATTGATTTCATCCACGTTGGTCGTCGCTTTGTTGCGAAAAAGGACGATGATGATCGCCAATCCGACCGCCGCCTCTCCCGCCGCAATCGTAATAATAAACAGGGAGATGATCTGCCCCGTCACCGACTGGAAGTAGTGAGAGAAGGCGACCAGGTTGATGTTGGCGGCGTTCAGCATCAGCTCGATCGCGTAGAGGATGATCAAGAAATTCCTCCGGACCAAGACGCCGACCAGCCCGACGACGAACATCGTGGTCGAAACAACAATATAATACGACAAAGGAACCATAAAAAATCCCAATCCTTATTTCCGGCCCCCGGTCCCTGACCCCCGGCCCCTGTTTTATTATCGCGCGGGGGTTTGCTTGGCCAACACCAACGCCCCGATGATGCCTCCCAACAAGATAATCCCGACGACTTCAAAGGGGAGAAGGTATTCGTTAAAAAGAAAGAGCCCGATCTTCTCGGTGTTGCCGATGGCGGAAGGCGCCTCGGAAACGGCCGTCTCCAGTTTTCCCAAAAGGGGGGATTTAAAGAGGGCGAGCAAGAGTTCCCCTAAAATGACCACCCCTAAGAAGAGGGCGATCCAAAATTGTTGATGAAAGAAGGTCTCGTTGCTTTTAAGGTTGAGGAGCATCAGGACAAAAAGATAGAGAACCAATACCGCTCCGGCGTATATGATGACTTGGATGGCGGCGATGAACTCCGCGTGGAGGAGGATGAAAAGTCCGGCGACATGAATGAAAGCGGAAAGGAGGGCGAGGGTGCAGTAAATCGGATTCCGGAGACCCACCGTCAAAACGGATGAAACGATCGCCCCCCCCCCAAAATAAAAAAAGAAAAAAAACTGCGTCATGATGTTGTTTTCACGTTCGGCTGCGCCGGATCCTCGGTGTTCTGATTGATGTACGTCGGAAACTTATACCGGTATTCTCGGCTGGCTTCGTCCCTCTCTTCCTGATGATGCGCGACCAGATACCCCTTGGCCTCCGAATAAAGTTTATCCCCGATCTCGTAAAGCCTGGCTTTGTCGAAGATGAGCGTTCTTTTGTTTTCGGTCGAATATTCATACATCTTCGTCATCGCCAGGGCATTGACCGGACAGGCCTCCACGCAGAAGCCGCAAAAAACGCACTTGGTGATATCGATGTCGAACGCGGTGGCGATCCGTTTTAACGCGTTCCCCTCTTTGACCTCCGCGCTCACCACTTTAATGCAATGGGACGGACAGGCCGCCTCGCATAAATCGCAACCGACGCAACGCTCGGCGCCGTCCTCATACCGAAGGAGGCAGAGCGCCCCCCGATGGGTGTCGGGAAGTTCGAGCTTCTGATGCGGATATTGAAGGGTCACCTCCCGGACAAAAAGATGCTTAAAGGTCAGGTTGAGGGCGCTGACGATCTCTTTGAAGAAGACGCGGTCTAAAAGGTATCGAAAAGTCAATCTACGCTCCCTGTTCCGCCACATCCGCCGTTCGATCTGCAGCCCCCTCCGACGTTGCGGCGGCCCCGGAGGCGGCGCCATTGTTCGTCGCCACGACCGTTAAGTCGAATCCCAACGTCTTTTTGAGGGTCACCTCCCCTGTTTTAAAATAGGGGACGCGCGTAACCGGGTCGATCTCTCCCGTCAGGAGATCTTTCACCGCGGGGAGGTTGAAATGCTCCGGGAATTGAACCAGCCCTTTCGGAAGAGAAGGGGTGATCTCGACGGGGACCTCCACTTCTCCCTGGGACGATTTAATTCGGACCCGGTCATCGGCCCGGAT
>DATDON010000277.1:0-2220 GCA_035293225.1 Candidatus Manganitrophaceae bacterium | reverse complement strand
CCCGAAAGGGGCATTGAAGATTCCTCTCATACCGCTCTTTTTCGAAAGCGGGTTGACGCAAACCAGAGGATGACCGTCCCCATTGCCAAAAGGGCCGAAAATTGCGGCCAGAGGGCGCCGAAGCCGGCCCCTTTGAGAAAGATCCCCCGCACGATCTCAAGATAGTGCCGCAAGGGATTCAGGAGCGTCAGCCACTGAAAGAGTTCCGGCATGCTGCTTACCGGAAATAAGAACCCGGAGAGGAGCATGGTCGGCTGGAAAACCAAAAAACTCACCATGAACGCCTCCTGCTGCGTGTTGGAAATGGTGGAAATGAGCAGTCCCACCCCCAACCCCGAGAGGAGAAAGAGAACACTCGCGCCGACCAGGAGGAGCCAGTTCCCTTCAAAGGGAATCCCGAACCAGA
This sequence comes from Candidatus Manganitrophaceae bacterium, assembly GCA_035293225.1. GTDB lineage: Bacteria > Nitrospirota > Nitrospiria > SBBL01 > Manganitrophaceae > DATDON01. The sequence goes on along the minus strand of DATDON010000277.1, from coordinate 1,814 downwards.
GAAGCGCCACCGCCGTCACCACCGCCATATCCACAAGACCGATGAGCCCAAAGGGAACGGTCTTCCCCGCGATCAGCTCGCCGGGGGTCAGCGGGCTCACCATCAGTTGTTCGAGGGTCCCGATCTCCCGCTCCCGCACCACCGCCAGCGCAGTCAAAAGAAGACAGACGAGAAGGATGATCGCCCCCACCACCGCCGGGACGTTGTAGTTCCGGCTGGCGAGGTCGGGATTAAACCAGGCCCGCGCCCGCAGATCGATTATAGGGGCTTGCGTCGCCCCCTCCGAAGGCAAAGCCTTCGGAGCCTCCCCCTCCCGCTCGCTTTGCTCGCTGGGGAAAAATATAGGGGCTTGTATAGGGGCTTGCGTCGCCGATCTCGCCCGCGCTCCGTAGCTCTGGACGATCCGCTCCGCGTATCCTTTCGCGACGGTGGCGGTATTGGAGTTTGCGCCGTCCAACAATATCTGGACCGTCGCCCCCCGTCCGTCCCGGACCCCTTTCGCAAACCCAGTGGGGATCTCGATCCCGACCACGGCGTCCCCGTGATCGAGCGCTTGGATCAGGTCGGCCGGGCGGTCGGAGCGGCCGACGATGCGAAAATAACCGGAAGCGACAAAGGCCTCAACCAGCTCCCGCGAGGCGCGGCTTTTATCGTGATCGACCACGAAGGTCGCGGTGTTCCGGATATCGGTCGAAACCGCGTAACCGAAGACCATCAGCTGAATGATCGGCGCCACGAAGATCACCCGGCGCATGCGGGGATCGCGGAAGAGTTGAAGAAACTCTTTCCGGACCATCTCCCATATCCTTTCCAGCCGGTCCGGCCGCTTCATTGGAGCTCCTTCTTAAAGGCGCGGATGGCGAGGAAGAGCCCGATGAGGGCGAACGCGATCATCAACAACCCCTGAACGCGAAGGACCTCCACATGGACCCCCTTCAGGAAAATTCCCCGAGTGACCACGAGGAAGTAGCGCGCCGGGACAAGGAAGGTAAAAAGCCGCAACGGCTCCGGCATAACGTCGATGGCGTACATGAAGCCCGAGAGGAGATACGCCGGAAGGAAGGTGACGATCATCGCCATCTGGGTGGCCAGAAGCTGGGATTTGGCGACGGCGGATATGAAAATACCGAGGCCCAACGCCCCGACCAGAAAGAAAAAAGAGAGGATCATCAGGAGAAAGGGGTCTCCACGGAAGGGAACTCCGAAGAGAAAGACCCCCAGCAGGGAGCTGACTGCCACATCGATCAGGCCGATGGCGACATAGGGAAGCAATTTGCCGAGAATCACCTCCGTCCGGGAGACGGGGGTGGCGGCGAGCTGCTCCATCGTCCCCCGCTCCCACTCCCGCGCGACGGTCAGGGAGGTGAGCATGGCGGCGATGATCATCATGATCACCGCCACCAGCCCCGGAACGATCATGTTCCGGGAAAGGAGCTCTTCGTTGTACCAGACACGGCTCTCCGCCGTCACCGGGGGACGAGTGAGAATCCCCTGAAATCGGATCCGTGTCGAGTAAGTTTGGACGACCGCCTCGGTGTAGGAGAGAATGATCGTCGCGGTATTCGCGTCGCTTCCGTCAACGATGGCCTGAAGCGGGGCCGGCCTGCCCGCCGAAAGATCGCCCGCGAAGCCGGGCGGGATCACCAGGACGATCTGCGCGCGGCCATGGTCGAGGAGGGGGCCGATCTCGGAGGTCCGTTCAAGTCGGGTCGTAAGGGCAAAATAGCCGGACGCTTGGAAGGCGTCGAGGAGCTCTCGGCTTCTGGCGGACCGGTCCTGGTCGAGGACGGCGGTCTCGATGTCCTTCACATCCC
>DATDON010000276.1:0-4316 GCA_035293225.1 Candidatus Manganitrophaceae bacterium | reverse complement strand
AAGCGCTGTCTTCCAGGGCTTTTTCTCCGACCTTTTCTTTGGAGTTGTGGGCGATCAAGGTATAAGTAGGGTCGTAGACTTCGATAGAGACGACCCCCTGGAGCCGTCCCAAATCTTCTGCAAGGCGTTGCAGGCTCTCCTGGCTCCGAGAAAGGTCGGAGAGCGCCTTCCATACGCCGCTTTGGGAAGAAGGTCGGATCACTTCGATGATGCTCTGGTATTCTCCGGCCGCTTGCCGGAACCTGACCACAACGACGGATGCCGCCTCCCCGGTCTCTCCTTTTTTTCGAACCGGCGGCCGAATACGCATGATTTTGGGGGAGTCTTCTTCGTCCGATAGGAGCATTCCTGATTCCCAAAGCTTCTCGAGTGTCGGCTTGTAAGCGGAAGTTGTTTCCTCATGCTTGATCCCCTGGATGCGGCCGATGAGGATTATCTCCGGACCGAAAATCGCGATCTCTTCGACCCCTTCGAGCTTTCCAAGATCGCGGATCGTCTCCCGGATGCGCAAAACGCTCTCTTCTGAATCCTCGATGGCTTGGACCATGGCCCGTTGGATCGATTCCCCTAAAACGGTCGCCTGTTGTTTCATCTGTTCGATCGACTTTTGCGATTCGACGCGGGAAATCAGAATAAAACCGATCGTGATGACGGTAAATGTCGTGGCCGCCACAATCGCCGCGACCGTTTCGCTGAGATTGGTTGAAGGAATCAGTTTCAATGATCGCGCGCCCTTCTAAAGCAGACCGATTCTGAATAGTCTCAATATATCAAAAAGTTAGCGGAAGTCAACGTAAGCGCTTCGGCGAAACGGGTAGAGGCCCCATACAGGGCGCCCTCTGAGGGGACCGTAGAGACATTGCATGCGACGTCTCTACTACCAATATTGTCAAGGTCTTCCGCAACTGTTATAATCGCCTCATGACCTTTGATCTGAAAAGCCTTGAGCGGGAATTGGGTCCCGGAAAAGTCTTGTCCGATCCGCCTTCTTTGACCGCTTACGCCATCGACGCCGGCATTTATAAAGTGTCTCCTCAGGCGGTGGCGCTTATCGAGTCTTCCTCCGATCTTGAAAGGGTCCTCGATTACGCGAAGCGGCGCCATGTTCCTTTGACCGCCCGAAGCGGGGGGACCAACCTGACCGGTAACGCGGTCGGAGAGGGGATTATCCTGGAGTTTTCCCGTCTTCATCAAATCCTTGAAGTGAACCCGGGTGAAGGGTGGGCGCGCGTCGAACCGGGGGTCGTCTACGCCGAGCTGAATAAAACGCTTGCGAAGAGGGGATGGATGTTCGCCCCCGACCCGTCGAGCGGGGAGATGTGCAAGCTCGGCGGGATGTTGGGGAACAACGCCGCCGGACCGCATTCGCTCAAATACGGCGCGACGAAAGAAAATGTCCTGGAGATGGAGGTCCTTTTCGCGAATGGGCGGTGGGCGACCGTCAAGGAATACCGCCTGGATGATCCCCATTTTCAAACCTTGATTCTTCAAAATCCCTTCCTCGGCCGACTTCTCGATCTGGTGAAAGAAAATCGCCTCTTGATCCAATCGAAAAAAAAGAAGGTCTCCAAAAATTCGAGCGGATATAACCTTTTCTCCTTGGCGGACGGGTTGGAGCGGGGCGTCTTTCCCTTGAACCGGCTCCTGATCGGGAGCGAGGGGACGCTGGCCCTCGTCCGGGAGGCGAAGATCAAGATGGTTCCGCGCCCGACCGAAACCGTCACGGCGTTGATCTATTTTAAAAAACTTTTCGAGATCGGCGACGCGGTGAACGCCCTCCTTCCTTTTGCGCCGAGCGCGCTGGAGATGATGGACGCCCGCTCGCTCGACCTGGTCGGGCGGGCGCGGTTCGGCGTTCCCAATGCGGCGGCGGCGATGCTCTTGATGGAGTTCGACGAATCGGCCAAAGAGAAGATGGACGAGGCCCGATCCCGGCTCGGCCGATTCGATCTCTGCGGCCCGATCGAAGTGGGGTTCGACGCTCAAAAGCAGGAAGCGCTTTGGCGGATTCGGAAGGCGATGTACCCGACCTTATACAAATACGACGCCAAAAAGAAGCCGATCAATTTCGCCGACGACGTGGTCGTCGGGGCGGACCGTATTCCGGAGCTGATCTCCTATCTCGACGCGCTCTTTTCCAAAATAGGGGTCGCGGTCGCCCTCTACGGGCACATCGGGGATGGAAACGCCCACATCAACCCTTTGTTGAATGTGAACGATCCTGACGATTTCGAAAAGATGGTCGCGCTTTCCCACGAGATCCACCAGACGGTGATCGAGCGGTTCGACGGCTCGATCTGCGGGGAGCATGGAGACGGCCGGGTTCGGGCCGAGTTTCTGGAAGCGCTTTACGGACCGGAAATGTATGGACTTTTTAAACAGGTCAAGAAGTTGTTTGATCCGGAGAATATCCTGAACCCCGGGGTCAAAATCTCCAATGCGGCCTTTACGGAGGGGATCGACCTGGAGCGGCTTTCGAAGCCGTGCGCCACCTGCGGGAAGTGCAATTCGGTCTGCCCCGTTTACGATGTGGAGAAGGAAGAGTCGAACGCGGCGCGGGGATGGTTTCATATCGTCACCGCGCCCGATTATTCTTATGAAAAATCGGCCCGCGTCGTCGAGGCGTGCGTCAACTGCAAATCGTGCCGGACCGTTTGCCCCGCCGGAATCGACGTCTCGGAGTTGATCCTCAAAAAGAGGGAGGAGCGCCCGAACCGTCTGGCGGGGGCGCTCTTCTCGCTCCAGGAAAAGCGGGTCCTTTTCGAGACGCTGTTGAAGGGGGCCGCTTGGACCCAACCTCTTTGGGACAACCGTCTCGGCCGCTCCCTTATCGAGTGGCTCACCCTCCCTTTAATGAGGCGGTTGGCGTCGACGGCGCGCATTCCGGCCGATCTGATTCTTCCGAGATTGGCCAAGCGGAGCCTCCGCGAACGTCACGCCGAGTTGACCTCATCGCGCAGCCCCGTCGCCTATTTTCACGGCTGCGCCGCGAACTATTTTAACGACGGGGTCGGCGATTCGGTCATCGAGGTTTTAAAAAAGAACGGGATCGAGGTCGCGCTTCCGCCCCAGCGCTGCTCCGGGACCCCGATTCAAACCTACGGCTGGATCGGGAAGGTCCGGGAGAACGCGAAGTTCAACATCGACTCGCTCGGCCGCTTTGACAAGGTGATCACGGGATGCGCCTCTTGCACGTTCATGTTGAAAGAGTACCCGACCCTCTTTCCGGAAGGGGAGTGGCGCGAAAAAGCGGCGCTTCTGGCGTCGAAGGTCTCCCACATCTCGGAGTTCTGGGTCAAGGAGATTTCCCCGACGGGGAATAACCTTCAACGGGATATTGTCCCGCCGAAGTCCGGCGCCGGTCGGAAAAAGCGTGTGACGTATCATTCCTCCTGCCATCTTCGCGCCGCCGGCGTTTCGAATGAGCCGAGAGATCTCCTCCGTCAACTTCCAACGCTCGCGTTTGTTGAAATGCCAGACGCCGACCGCTGCGCCGGCGGGGCGGGGACCTTTTGCGTGAAAAACCCGAAGCTGTCGGCCCAAATCTTTGAAAGAAAACGGAGGGGGATCGAGGAGTCGGGGGCGGAAATCGTCGCCACCTCCTGCCCCGCCTGCATGATTCAACTTCAGACCGGGCTGAAGGGGAAAACGGCGGTGAAGCATATCGCGCAGCTGCTCAATGAAGAGTTAGAGGCGGGGCGGCCGGGATCGGGGGTCGCGGGATGAAGGCCCACAACATTTTAATATACGATTCGGAGTGCCGGTTTTGCGTTATTTTCAAAGAATGGATTGAGAAGTGGGACCGGCGAAAGCGGATCAGATTCATTCCGTTCCAATCGGGTGAGGCGAAGCGGCGCCTCCCGGAATTGACCGCTCTCACCTGCCTGGACGCGATCCGGTTTATCGATCACGAAGGGCAAGTTTCATCCGGCGTGGAGGCGTTTAGGAAATTGCTGCGGCTCCTTCCGATGGGACGCCTGATCGCCTCTCTTTTTTACATCCCCGGGTTTTCATGGCTGGCCGTCCGGGTTTACCGCCGGATCGCCGAAAATCGTTATCGGTGGTTCGGCGATGTTTCGGGAACCAAAAAAGATTAAGGGCGGGGAGGCGCGGGGACACGATTCTTGCCCGCCGGGTTGGGCGGGAGAGAGAGCTTTTTATAACCGTTGGGGATCTCGAAGAGGGCGGGGTCGAGCGTTTTGATTTCAATATTTTTCAGTTGAACAAGAATTCGCTCCCCCTCTCCGTAAAACTCCTGCCGGATCGGGACGTCGGTCAGATCGGTCGCCTCCCAGGCGAAACCGCTCCGGCGCTTT
>DATDON010000275.1:0-2515 GCA_035293225.1 Candidatus Manganitrophaceae bacterium | reverse complement strand
AACACGCCACCCCCGCCGCGCTTTCCGCCTTGGCCGATCCGGACTTTCTTAAAAAAACCGCGGCGGCCGCCAATTTGAAATTTATGAACTTAAAAAAGTCTTTTCAGCAAGCCGTTGATCCGGCGCTTCTCGCTTTCGAGGTCGGAGATTAATGAGGGGTAGGGGCAATTCATGAATTGCCCCTACAATAGGCTGGACGACATTTATTTGATTATGTTTGTTATGGAATAGATCGGAAAAGAAGGACAATTCTTATGCATGATTTTCGATATAAGAACGGCCGGCTTTACTGCGAGAAGGTTTCCATCGAAGAGATCGCGGAGAAAGTCGGGACCCCTTTTTATCTCTACAGTCATCAGACGTTGCTGCGGCACTTCACGGCGTACCGGAAGGCCTTCGCGCCGGTTCCCCATCTGATCGCCTTTGCGACGAAGGCCAATTCGAACCTCGCCGTTCTCCGTCTGTTCGCAAAGGAAGGGGGGGGCGCCGATATCGTCTCGGAGGGGGAGCTGCGACGCGCCCTCGCGGCCGGCGTGGGGCCGAAAAAAATGGTCTTCGCCGGCGTGGGAAAGACCCGGGAGGAGATGCGCGCGGCGCTGCGGGCCGGAATTCTGATGTTCAATGTCGAATCGGCCCAGGAGTTGGTCGCGCTCGATGAGGTCGCCAAAGAGCTGCGGCTGAAGGCGCCGGTCGCCCTCCGGGTCAACCCCGACATCAATCCGAAGACCCATCCTTATATCTCCACGGGATTGAAAAAGAGCAAGTTCGGCATCGAGATCGCCCAGGCGGTCGCCCAGTACCGGATCGCCTCCCGGCTGGCGAACATCGAGGTGGTCGGGATTCATTCCCATATCGGCTCCCAATTGACGCAGGCGAAGCCGTTCGTCGACGCCCTCAAACGGGTTTCAAGCCTGATCGGAGACCTGCGGGAGCGGGGCCTTCAAATACGATATTGGGATATCGGCGGCGGGCTCGGCATTACCTACAACGCGGAGAAGCCTCCCCTGCCGAAGGATCTGGCCGGCGCGCTCCTCCCTTTGCTGAAGAAGAGCGGCTGCGTGATTATTTTAGAGCCGGGGCGCTCCCTCGTCGGCAACGCGGGGGTGTTGGTGACCCGGGTGATTTATACCAAAACGGGGGAGACGAAAAACTTCGTGGTGGTCGACGCGGGGATGAACGACCTGATCCGCCCCAGCCTCTACGACGCCTATCATGAGATCCTGCCGGTGGTCAAGAAAAAGAGGCGGAGTCAGGTGGTCGATGTCGTCGGCCCCATTTGCGAGTCGGGCGATTTCCTCGCGCGGGAGCGGAAGATGCCGCAGGCCGCCCCCGACGAGCTGCTGGCGGTCATGAGCGCCGGCGCTTACGGCTTTTCCATGTCGTCGAATTACAACGCGCGCCCCCGCCCTCCGGAGATCCTCGTTCACGGCGAGGCGTATGATACGATCCGACGGCGGGAGACGATGGAAGACCTGATCCGCGGCGAGCGGATTCCGGAGTTTTTAGACTTTGAAGGATATGACACTGGATCTCAACGTCGAACATAGAGACCTCGGCCGTTCTTCCGAAGGGGCGGTTTCATCGGAAATGACGCGCCAAGCCGTTCATCAAAATAAAAAACAGGGGAGGGGGTTCTTTCTGACCCTCCTGATTCTCAGCGGATCGGCCATTCTTTTTTTAGCCGCCTTCTTTTTTAAAGGGAGAGAGATCCATATCTTTACGTTTCAAAAATTCGTGGTCAACAAAGCGTTCGTGACCCTCCTTCCGAGAGAGTATGCGCTGGAAGAGGCGGAAGCGGTCCGGAAGGGGGTTTATGATTTCTATGACGGCGCGAAGGAGGGGGAAGTGAGCGATCGGGCCCTCTTTCAGGTGAGCCGCCGGATTCAGGCGATCATGGCCGATGAAAAAATCACCGATGAAGAGGTTCAAGAACTGTTGAATTTGATCGAACGGAGCCGGGGAGAGAAATGAAATCGATTCCATTTTGGAAGATGAGCGGGAGCGGCAACGACTTCATCCTCATCGACCATCGAAAGCCGATCCTCCAGCCGGAGGAGATGAAGCGCTTCGTCTCCAAGGTCTGCCGGCGGGGTCTGTCGGTCGGCGCCGACGGGGTGATCCTGATCGAGCCTTCTTCCCGCGCCGATTACGCCTGGCGTTACTACAACGCCGACGGCGGAGAGGTCGAGATGTGCGGCAACGGCAGCCGCTGCGCCGCCCGGTTCGCCTATCTTCAGAAAATCGCCCCGGCCGAACATACGATTGAAACCCTCGCCGGTTTGGTGCAAGCCGAGGCGTTGGGAGAGACGGGGGAGCGGGTGCGCGTTCATCTCCCCGACCCTTCCGACCTCCGCCTCGACCTTCAGATCGAGATCGAGGGGAAGAGACACGCCGGCCATTTTTTAAACACCGGGGTGCCCCATGTCGTCTATTTCGTCGAGGATGTCGAGGCGGTCGATGTCATCGGCCTCGGCCGGGCGACCCGCGCCCATCCCCTCTTCGCCCCGAAAGGGAC
>DATDON010000274.1:0-2979 GCA_035293225.1 Candidatus Manganitrophaceae bacterium | reverse complement strand
GATCAGTCCGGCCAAACTCTTTTCGAATCTTCCGTCCCGATACTATTACCCGGTCAAACGCAAGCATCTCGACTCGGTCGCGAGGAAGATCCTTCGGAAAAATGAGGTCGATCTCTTCCACGGCTGGAGCAGTACATCCTTGAAGTCCTTGACGCTTTGCAGGGAGAGGGGGATCATCTCATTCTTGGAAAACCCGGGGCCCCATTATCAATATACCGAAAAGATGATCCGGCAAGAATATGAAGAAATCGGGGTCCGAAGAAAGAGCGAGCCCGAGTTTTTTAAACGGTTCTTCGGGCAGGATGAGGCGTACCATCTTTCGGAATACGAGGAGGCCGCCTACATTCTTCTTGAATCCGACTTTACCGCCGGGACGTTTGTGGCGCACGGGATTCCCCAGGATAAGATTGTGGTGATTCCAAGGGGGGTCGACACCATGAAGTTCACCCCCCCCGCGCGAAGAGGGCGAAACAGGTTCCGCGCGATTTTCGTCGGCGCGATTTGCGTCCGAAAGGGGGTGAAATATTTATTGGAGGCCTGGTCGGAGCTCGGCCTCAAAGAGGCGGAATTGGTTCTGGCGGGAACGGTCCGGGATGAAATCAAGCCGATTTTGAATCGTCATCTTGAAAAAAATTCCAATATCAAAGTGATGGGATTCGTCCCCGATCCGGTCCGGCTTTATCAGGAGGCCTCGGTCTTTGTTTTTCCCTCCCTCTCGGAGGGAAGCGCCAAGGTGACGTATGAGGCGATGGCCTGCGGCCTTCCGGTGATCGTCACCCCGAACGCAGGCTCCGTCGCGAAGGATAAGGAGCATGGCTTTATCGTCCCCGCGCGAGACAAGGTAATATTGAAGGAGAGAATTCTGTCGCTCCATCAAAATCCTGAAATGAGAGAAGAGATGGGGGCGCGCGCCAGAAAGCATATCGAATCGTATACCTGGGAAAGACACCGCCATCTTCTGATCGAGACCTATGAAAAAGCATACAAACAAGGAGCGCTTGATGGAAGTAGAAGATTATTTGGAACGCGCGGAATCGGAGATGAAGGTCGATAATCGCATTGAGGCCTTAAAGATACTTGAGGCGGGTTACGAAGCGTTTAAGGATCCCCATCTGCTGAGGCGGCTGGAAGAGGTCCGATCGTCTATCCGACATCTTGAAGGCCGGGACCGCTACAAGCTCTTCTACCGGGAGATTGAGGAAAACAAAATAACGCCGGGTTTTTTCTCCGTAATGAATCGGAAGATTCGGTCCTGGTCCGGCCAAAGGGCTCGGAAGCTGATTAGAACGTTTCCCGCCCACATTCGGTATCAAAAAGTTGAAGAGGATGTTCGCAAAAAGGGATATCGAAGCGTATTGGATGTCGGATGCTATGAAGGTCAATTCGCCGTCACTTTGGGGGCGAGAAATCCGGAGATCCGCGTGATCGGGGTCGATCTCCTTGAATCAAACATCGAAAAAGCCAATGAGTTAAACCGCTTCAGAAATGTGGAGTTCAGGCAGGGCTTTGCGGAAGATATCGGCAAGATGTTTCCCCCCGACTCTATCGACTTTATCATGCTCTTCGAGATATTGGAGCATGTGATCGATGTCGAAGAAATCCTCGCCTCCGCCTTGAAGATTTTAAGAGGCGGCGGAATGATCGCCGTAACGACGCCTGAAGGCTTTTTTGAATATGACCAGCACGTCCGTCATTTTTCGGATGACCTGATCTCCAAATTGTTCGGGTGGAGAAAGGGCTTCCAGTGGAAGAAACTCTATCCGGGTCCGGGCGATAAAGGATTCGGTCAGGAAGGGTGTTACTGGAACTATATTACGTTTTCAAAATAAGAAGACGATCGCAATGCGAGAAGGGAATCGGAATACCGGCTTTGAAGATCGCGCTCTATGATGTGACATGTACGATGAGCTACGGCGGCATCCAGAGTTTTGTCTGGGGGATGGCCGACGCGCTCGCCCGGAGGGGAGAGACGGTCCATCTCTTCGGTGGAAAGGGAACGATTCGCGGGAGCGCCCATAACGGCGTCCTTGTATTTACATTTCCCTATCTCAGCCGCGCCCGGATTCCGAATTGGGGATCGAGGTTCAGGAAATTCGTTGAGCGGTTCTCCTTCGGCCTCTGGGCGTTTAAGACGCTGACAAAAGGGCGGTACGATATCATCTATATTCATAAACCGTTCGACCTCCCGATCGCCCTTGCCGCCGGAAGGCTTTCCGGAGCAAGGATTGTTTTCGGCAGCGGAGGGACGGAGTTTTTCCCGGGATACGGCCGGCTCGTCAAAAGATTGGACCTCTTTTTAGCTTGCAGCGCGTTCAACGCCTCTCAGATCGAGGCCTATTGTGGAATCCGTCCGGAGGTCCTTTATAACGGCGTCGATTCCGTTCTCTTCAAGCCTCAGCCGCCGGACCCGGAGCTTTCGCGCCGGCTCCGGTCGGACCGGTCCGAAAAGGTCATCATCACCGTCTGCCGCCTCGTCAGCTTAAAAGGGCTTCAGTACGCGATCGAGGCGGTCGCCGTTCTGGCAAGAAAGTTTAAAATTAAATATCTCATCCTCGGCGACGGCGCGTATCGGAAGAATCTCGAAGATAAGATCGACCGTCTCGGCCTTAATAAGGAGATCGTATTCGTCGGCGCGGTTCCCAACCGCGAACTGCCGCGTTATTATTCGGTCGCCGACGTCGGGGTCTTTCCGACGATCGCCGAGGAGGCCTTTGGGATATCGATCGCGGAGGCGATGGCCTGCGCCGTCCCGGTTGTGGCGACCCGTGTGGGCGGCGTTCCGGAAGTGGCGCCCGAGGGGACCGGCGTTTTGGTTTCCCCCAAGGATCCCAAGGCGTTGGCCGGCGCGATCGAGGCGCTCCTTTTGGACGATCGGCTCAGGAAGAAGGTGGGCGACGAAGGGAGGGCGTGGGTCGTGAAAAACTTCAGTTGGGAAAGCGTCGCGGCTGAATTTGTTCGGAAGGCCGCGGGCCGCGTTCG
>DATDON010000273.1:0-3942 GCA_035293225.1 Candidatus Manganitrophaceae bacterium | reverse complement strand
CATCACGCCGGAGGTGATGCAAATCGTCCGGCAGCGGGCCGAGGAGCGGCTGGGGCGAAGTTTTAATTTCTCGGAGTTCAACCGCAAAGTTCCCGAGAATCAGTAGAGGCGCGCTGAGCGCGCCCCTACCGTGGAATAAGGGGCGAGCGCCCCCTGACCCCTGACGGGGGATAAAGAGAGATCTTTTTTGAGGAATTCGATGGAAAGTTCAAAACAGAATAACGACCCGATCTCTTGGACGCCGGAGGCGGAAGAGCGGCTGAAAAAAGCCCCCTTTTTCCTGCGCGGCATGGTTCGGAAGTTATCCGAGAAGAAGGCGCGGGAGTTGGGGATCGCCGTCATCACGGAGGAGGTCCTGGCCCAATTCAAAGATAAGATGATGAACCCGATAGCGGGGGCCGGGGCGGGGGTCGCGCACAAAGAGGCGGGGATCGAGACGAAGCCGCTCGCCTGGACGAGGGAGGCGTTGGAGAGGCTGGAGACTGTCCCGGAGTTCATGCGGGCAATGATCAAACAGATCGCCGAAGAGGTCGCGCTGGAGCGGGGGCATCTGGAGGTCGATCTCGCCCTCTTGGAGAAGGCCGAGGCGCTGGGGGATGAGCCGGCGGCGGAGGCCCTTCCCGAAATGCCCTGGACCGACGCGGCGAAGGTCCGGCTGGAGCAGAAAATCGCGGAGTCACCGGAGATGGCGCGCGAATTTGTCCGGGGAATGCTGAAGAACGACGCGGAGGACCTGGCGCGCGAGATGGGACTGGCCCGGATCGATATGGCGGCGCTGGCCCAGATTTGGGACGCTCCTAAAAGCGACGTCGCCTGGACGGAGGAGGCCCACAAACGCCTCATGACCTCCCCAGATTTTGTCCGGAGCGGCATCAAGAAAGCGGCCGAGCGCCGCGCCCGGAAGATGGGGGTTTCGGCCATCACCTCGGAATTGCTGACCAAGTTCCGCAACGAAGCGATGATGAAGGCGATGAAGCGCCTCCGGGCCTTCGGATATAATGAGATGACCTTCGACGCCTTTGAAGACGCCAAAGAGAAGATCCGCCGGCTCCAGGGGAACACCGAAGCGGCGAAGCGGCTCGACGACATCAAAGATTATATGGGAAAACGGGGAAAAGTCGGCTTGATCGACGAAGAGATGCTCGAAAAGATGAAAGACTATCTAAAAGATCCGTCCAAAAAGGAGATGTAATGTAGAGGCAAGGCGCCGCCTCGCCTCTACACTTCTTATGAACTTTTTCGCCGTCTTAAATCATTATATTCACCTGACCTCCGTGGTCCTCTGGATCGGGGGGCTCGCCTTTCAGGTTTTTATCATCGCCCCCCTACTCAAAAGGGGCGATCCCTCTTACCCCTTCCTCAAAAAGATCTCAAAACGATTCCGATACATGGTCGCGCCGATCCTCCTGATTCTGGTGGTGACCGGTGGGGTTAATTTTCACTTCAGGCGGGCGGGGTACGAATTTGTCCCTCCCGGATATATCTCCGCGATCGGGGTCAAAGTGTTCCTATTCGCCGCGGCCGCCTCTCTCTATTTTTCCGGGCTCCTCCGTTCCCGTCGGGAAGAGGAGGAGGAATCGTCGGGCGCCGATCCGTCTCCGCCAGGTTTCGTCTTCACAAAATTGACGTTGGTGATCGGGTTGATCATCCTTTTCCTTGCGGCGATGCTGAGGCATTGGAAATTTTAAGTCCCGATGAAGGTTCGGTCTTCTCCCCCGCGCCTCGAAATCGGGGCAGCCGAGCGGTTCCAATCAAAGCGCAAAATCTTCTTTCTACGATGACGGCGCATACCATAGAGGTCTGGATTGTCTATTGCGTTCTCAAGATATTTTACGCCCGGCAGGATCGGGGCGGTTTTAAGCGCCCTTTTCATTGTTGCGGCGCCGTTGCGCCTTTCGGCCGGAACGATCGAGCGGAGGCCGGGCCCTTTATTTCTGGGGATGCCCCTTCCGCTCTTTCTTCAGACGATCAAAGGAAAAGAGGGAAACGCCGAAGCGGGACAATTTCAAGACGAACGGCGGTTTCGGGTCGACGGGGCCCTGTTCGCGTTCAAACAGGATGGGACACTGCATGTGCAGGATGGGACACTGCATGGGGTGGAGCAGGTGGTCTGCGATTTTTACAAGGAAAGCCTTTTCCGGATCGAAATCAATTATCGCCCCGTCCCAAAAGTCGATGTTCTTGAGTTGAAAGACAAACTGATCCTCCGCTATGGCCCCCCCAGGCGCGGCTCTTTTCAGGAGGCCGATATCTTATTTTGGGATGACGGCGAAACGCGCCTTATTTTCGAGGAGGGTAAAGCGGAAAATCGGATCGTTTATTCGATGACCTATCTCGATCATTTTTTATTTCATCGGGCGAGCCGGGAGAGGATCGGTCGAGAGCTTGAAGGGATAGCGCCATAACGGGATAAGATCTTTCCCTCATCTTAATAAGAGGTTACAATGTTTTCCACAAAAAGAGTGAATAACCTGTGGATAACGTGGGGCGCATCGTCATCGTTATCCTGTTTTTTCTCCTCGGAAAGCGATTTGCATAAGATTTGTGCAGTTAAAAACAATTTAAAAACAATAACTTATGTTTATTCGTTGGATTTAGCCCCTTCGCGGGAAAAGGTTGAGGAGATTACGGCGAAACCTTGACACTATATGTTGAAAATTGCCGGATTGGGATACCATATATGGAAGAATAGGGCCGTCGGTCGAGGGAAGCCGGTCGTCCCTCTCTAATCCAGCGTGGCCGGAACCAAAAAGACGTTAAACGGAATTGCATCAACATCTACGCATAGCCTAAAGATGGTTTTCGTTCTGCCTCAAACCATTCCCGGTAGGTCATGGTTTTCGTTCTTCCTCAAACCATTCCCGGTAGGTCATGGTTTTCGTTCTGCCTCTGGTTTTCGTTCTACCGAAAACCATTCCCATAAGGTCAAAACCATTTCCTGAAGGTCAAAGAAGCGGCCACCCGAAAAACGTATATCTTTTAGACACAGAATCTAATGACCGATGGGCGGTTTTGAGATAAATAGACCGGCAGTTGTGAATTGAATTCGAATATGGTATAAGCTGAGGCGTATGGAACAACGAAAACATTCCCGCGTCCCGTTCTTCGGGAAGGCGAAAATTGTAACCGGAACGCGTTCTTTTGACGTCACGATCAGCAACGTGAGTCTGGGCGGGCTTCTCCTTCATTCCAACAAAACGTTGGAGTTGGGGCAAGAGATGGGGATTCAGGTCCACGGCGTCTATAAAGGAAAAAAGTTTGAAGAGAAGGTGACCGGAAAAATCGTGGCGGTCCATCGAGGAAACGTCGGAAATTCGTATGGGCTGCAATTCAGCGCCTATCTCGAATCCGAGCGGCAACCCTCGCTCTTCGCCTGGGTGACCACCAGTCGAAAGAAAGGGATCTCCTCTTTTTTAAGGGACAGTTGAGGATGCCTCTGAGGTGGGCGCTCCCTCTCATCGTCTTTGGTTTTTTGGGATGTCAGGCCGGACCGCTTTGGGTTTCCCTTCCGGAGTCTCCCGTTCCTTATGATCGGGCCTGGCAGGTCGCGCTGGAAACCACCCTTCTTTATTATGACCGGATCGCTTTTCAAGATAAGGAGGCCGGTTTTTTCCAGACCGCTTGGAATGAAAGCAAAGACGGGCTCTTCTTAGGCGCGCCGGTCAAGCGGACCCGGTTGATCGGGCAGGTCTCAAACCGCGCCCCTTTCCGTCTCCATCTGTCTCTCGAAGAAGAGGCGTTCTCATTGGAGCTGGGGCGCTGGGTCTTCATCTCTCCAAGCAAAGATTTTTTGGCGCGGATCTCTCAGGACATGCGTTCCAAGCTTCAACGCTTCTGACAAGAAAAGTTTCGAGCGGCTCCTCCTGGAAAAGGAAATCATGCTGTCGAAGATTTTCAGCGCGGTGTTAGACGGGGTCGACGCGCATCTCATGGAGGTGGAGG
>DATDON010000272.1:0-4904 GCA_035293225.1 Candidatus Manganitrophaceae bacterium | reverse complement strand
TAAAAAGGCCGCCGTCCTGGTATGAGGAAGGATAAGAGTAGATGGAATAAGCCAATCCTCTCCGTTCACGGATTTCTTGAAAGAGGCGCGAGCTGACGCTTCCCCCTAAAATAGTGTTCAGGACATAAAGCGCGTGACGGTCGGGATCTCCCTGCGGCAAACCCCGGGTCCCGATGCAGAGGTGCGCCTGCTCCAACTTTCTCTTCTTTACGCGTACGTGCGGGTTGATCTCCGGCGCCAGCCTGGGATGAAGCCGTATCCCGTCCGCGGTATATCTTCCGAACGCCCTTTCCAGCAGCTTCATAAGAGAGGGGAGATCAAAATGACCCGCCACGGAAATAACGATCTGGCGGGGATCATACGTCCGTTTCAAAAAGTGGATGATCTTTTTTCGCGTGATGTCGGAGATGGTCTCGATGGTCCCCAAAATCGGGCGTCCCAGCGGATTTCCCCTCCAGATATCGCCCGTATACAGGTCGTGGACAAGATCTTCCGGATCGTCCTCCACCATCTTGATCTCCTCGATCACCACCTGTCTCTCTCTTTCGATTTCTCGCGGATCAAACCGGGAATAATGAAAATTATCGGAGAGAAGCTCCACCGCCTTGGGCAGGTGATCGTCCAGGACCTTCGCGTAAAAAGTGGTGGTCTCCCTGGAGGTGAAGGCGTTCAGCTCGCCGCCGATCGCGTCGATCTCCCGGGCGATCTCTTTGGCGGAGCGCTTCGCCGTCCCCTTGAAAAACATATGTTCCAAAAAATGGGACATCCCGTGTTCATGGGCCTCCTCATCGCGCGAGCCGATATTGATCCATAAACCGATCGAGACCGATTTCACGGAGGACATCTTTTCCGCGACAATCCGGATGCCGTTATCCAAAACCATCTTTCGGAACATCGGAACTCCTTGGGGAAAACGCGATTCGTTAAACGTGACTCGTTATTCGTAACTCATGTTACGCACGGAACAGCGAGTCATGGGCCTTTGGTCCACCGGTACCTCATCAAAACATGTTTCCCCTCCTTTGTAAGGAGGGGCGAGGGGAGGTAGAGCGCCACAGCGTGTATTCCGATGTCGCTTTCTACCCCACCCCGCCTCCCCTTACAAAGGGGAGGAGTTCCCTAGAACTTTCGTGCGTAACATGAGATAATCATACACGGATTGAATAACGCCGCGTCATGATGGGAGCGGCCTTCTCCCCTCTTCCGGGAGGTCGGGAGGGCCGCTCCCGCGGGCGCCTCCCTCTCTTCTGATTTTCTTGCAAATCGATTCCCATTCGGTTTAAACTTTAAATGATCCACATTGCTCATCGCTGAAAACCCCTTCAAAGGAGGAGACCATGGGAACCTATATTATGCTCAGCACGTTGACGGATGATGGAAGCAAGACCCTCAAAGAGAAACCGAATCGGCTGAAAGAGGTGAATCAGGAACTCGAACAGATGGGGGTCAAGATTCTTAATCAATTTGCGACGCTCGGTCCTTACGATTTCGTGAATATTCTCGAAGCGCCGGACAACGAGACGATCGCGAAAATATCGGTGGAGATGGCGGCGCGCGGAACGGTCCGCTTCTTAACTCTGCCGGCGATCCCGATTGATCAGTTTATCGAAAACTTGAAGGGAAAGCCTCTGGTCGGTGGAGAGAGAAAAGTCGCATGAGGAAAGTTTTAGAGATTTTTTAAATAGGCCGATATTTTCTCGAAGACGGCGTCCAGCATCGGCTGAGTGAGCCGGCCTGTTTGCGTATTTTGGCGGCTGGGATGGTATGAGATGAAGAGGCGGGGGAGAGACGGCCCCATATCGTAGGACGCCCCGTGCGTAAAAGGAACGGTCGCCGAGGAGAGGCCTGTTCCTGAGGCCTCCCGAAGGGCCGCGCGATACCCCTCCAGCGCGATTCTCCCGAACACCAAGACCGCTTTCACGCGTCTCAAAAGGGTCAATTCCTGTTGGAGATAGCCTCTGCAGTTTTCAATCTCTTCGGGAAGCGGCCTGTTGTCCGGCGGCGCGCAGTGGACGACGGCGGTCAAGTAGGCGTCATGGAGCTTTAACCCGTCCCCCTGGCGTTCGGAAATCGGCTGGTTTGCGAAGCCGGCCTTATGAAGGGCGCGAAAAAGAAAATCGCCCGACGCGTCGCCGGTAAAGAGGCGGCCGGTTCGATTTCCTCCATGCGCCGCGGGGGCGAGACCGATCATCAGAAGGCGCCCCTTCGGATCTCCCCATCCGGGAACCGGCCTTCCCCAGTAGATCTCTTCGCGATAGGCCCGCCGTTTGGTCTTCGCCACCTCCCGGCAATATCGGACCAGGCGGGGACATTGAACGCAGCGCACGACCTTCTCATGGACCGACCGGATATTTTTCATCACCATGCAGTCTTCCAAGGCGGAAGGGTAGCATGATTCCGGCGGCGGATCAAATCCCACGGCCCAGCGTTCCGCGTCAAGGCGCGCGATTGTAAACGGCCGCCTGATAGGGAGAAAGATCGAGCCCGACCTCAACCTCCCGAAGCGCGGCCGGGAGAAGTCGGCCTTCATTCCCTCCAAATATTTTTTCCTCGCTGTCCAGCCGTTTCTCCCAGGTCCCCGGGGAAAGTCTCAAGGAGAGAGAGGCCGGATTGGGATTGAAGCTGAGAAAAATCAGAAATGTCCCCTCTCCCCGTTTTATAACCAAGCACTGCTCATCTTCGAAGCGTTCAACGGAAACCTTCCCCGCCCCAGCCCGGAGGGCCGCCTCGCTTTTTCGGAGCGAAAGGAGCTTTCGATAAAACGAGAAAAGCGCCGCGTTTTGCTCCTGATAACGAAGGGCGAGATCGATCTTCGACTTTAAAAAGGTCTCTTCCGCTTGGGGATCGGGAAGGGCGCCTTTCCAACCGAAAGCGATCGCCTCTTCTCTTCTTCCCCGTCGAACCCTTTCGGCCAATCCTGGATCCTGGTAATCGGTGAAAAAGAGAAATGGAGCAGGATCCCCGTACTCTTCCCCCATGAAAAGGAGCGGGATATTGGGAGAAAGGAGGACAGCGGCCGCCGCCGTCTTCAGCGCTTCAAACGGCGCCAGCGCCGACAGACGCTCCCCGAGGATCCGGTTTCCCGCCTGGTCGTGATTTTGGGCGAAGATGATGAACTTCGAGGCGGGGAGACCGCTCGGCGCCCTCCCATGAATCCGGTCCCGGTAATAGGAATAGGCCCCTGCGATCACAAAGCCGTCTGTGATGGCCCGGCCCATTTGGTCGAGGCGGCCGAAGTCCCGGTAATATCCGCTCCGTTCCCGGGTCAAAAGGGTGTGAAGACAATGGTGATAATCGTCGTTCCACTGGGCGTCGAGGCCGTAACCGCCCCGCTCGGGGGGATCGATGATTTTGGGATCGTTTAAATCACTTTCGGCGATGAGGTAAATCGGTTTGTTGAGCCTCCTTGAAGTTTTTTCCACCTCTTCTTTCATCTCGCGCAGGATATGTTTTGCGGAAAAATCGTAAATCGCGTGAACGGCGTCGAGGCGGAGCGCGTCGATGTGATATTCCGTCAACCAATAGAGGGCGTTGTCGATGACGAACCGCCGGACGAAATCGGATCCCGCGCCGTCGTAATTGATCGCCTCCCCCCAGGGCGTCCTGTATTTTTCCGTAAAATACGGCCCAAAGTCGCGAAGGTAATTCCCTTCAAGGCCTACATGATTGTAGACCACGTCCAAGATCACCGCCAGCCCGGCGATATGGCAGGCGTTCACCAATCGCTTGAGACCTTCCGGTCCGCCATAACCGGAATGGGGCGCGAAAAGATAGACCCCGTCGTATCCCCAATTGCGATCTCCCGGAAATTGCGGCGCCGGCATGATCTCGATTGCCGTGGCCCCCAATTGATTTTTAAGGTAGTTGAGACGGGGGAGAATCGCATTGAATGTCCCCGGGGCCGTGAAGGTTCCGGCGTGAAGCTCGTAAATGATAAAATCCTCGATCGGAATTCCGTTCCAATCCGAATCAGACCAGTCAAAAGCGTTCGGATCGATGATCTGAGAAGGCCCGTGGACCCCTTGAGGTTGACATCTGGAATAAGGGTCCGGACGATTTTTCAGCCGATCCAGACGAAAGAGGTAGCGGGTTCCCGGCGGGGTCCCTTCCAGGATCGCCTCAAAACAACCGCGTCCGGCGCTTTCCATCGGAGCGGCGCGAAGCGTTTTCCCGTCCGGAAGATGAACCTCGGCCTCTTTTGCAAAGGGGGCCCAAACACGGAAACGGGTCCCCCCGTTTTCAATCGGATTCGCCCCAAATGAGAGGGTAAAAAGGTCGGAAGCCAAGGGCCGCTCCTTATTATTTTATATGGATACAGATTATTTTATCTTGAAGCGGAAGGAAGGTTCAACGGGGGGAAGAAAAGTCAACCTGTTTTTATCTCTTGGAGGAGAGAGTCCACCAGGGTCGGATCAAACATTTCTCCGCGCCCTCTTTCGATAAAAGCGCGCGCCTCGGATGCGGAATAAGCCTTTCGGAAGGGCCGATCCGAAAGGAGAGAGTCGTAAACCTCCGCAATGAGGAGAATGCGGGAGGAGAGGGGGATGTTTTCTCCTTGAAGGTGGTCGGGATATCCGGAGCCGTTGTAAAACTCGTGGTGGTGGCGAATCACCTTGCAGATCCCTTCAAATTGTTTCATCCCCTTCAGCTGTTCTTCCGGGAAGAGAGAATGTTTTTCAACCTGTCTCCGTTCTTCGGGGGTCAGGCGATCCGGTTTGTTTAAGATGGAAGAGGGGACCGCGAAATTCCCAAAGTCATGAAGGCGGGCGGCGATCTCAAGCTCCAAAAGAGCGTCCGATTTCAGGCCCGCTTTTTTGCCCAGGATGACGGCGATTTCCCTCACTCGTTTTGAATGGATAATCAATGAAGACTCTTGTGTCTGGGGGAGCGAGGCGAGGAGCTCG
>DATDON010000271.1:0-5370 GCA_035293225.1 Candidatus Manganitrophaceae bacterium | reverse complement strand
GACGGCGTAGATGTTCTTGTAAACCGGATTGGCCTGAAACGGATCGATGTTCACGAACCCCTTCGGATTGCAGAGCTTCGGCGTATGGGCCACCGCGTCGACGCCGGCAAAGGGGGGAATCAACATGGAATACCTGAAAGGAATCTCCTGTCCACTCTCAAGCACCAGCTTCCCGGGTTGCGCCTCTTTGATCGCGGCGTTGGCAACGGAAGTAATGCTGTGGTCGGCGAATTCGTCCTCCATCAGCCGGCGCGACTTCCCAACGCCGGCCAACCCCATGTGGCCGAGGTAAGGCTCCGGCGTCACGAAGATAATCGGGACCTTCCGCCGGAGCCGTTTTCGCCGCAAATCGACGTCGAAAATGAACGCCATCTCATAGGCCGGTCCGAAGCAGGAAGCCCCCTGCGCCGCGCCGACGACGATCGGGCCGGGGTCCTTTAAAAACGTCTGGTAGGACCCCCACGCCTGCTCGGCGTGGTCGATCGTGCAGACCGATTGGGTATGCCCGCTCGGTCCCAGGCCGGGAACGGCGGCGAAATTCAGCTTCGGCCCGGTCGCGATGATCAGGTAGTCATAAGGAACCTCCCCCTTCGCCGTGAGGACCCGGTTTTGTTCCGGCTCAATCCGCTCGGCGGCCGCATGGATAAATTCGATCCCCCTCTTTTGAAGAATCGGCGCGAGCGGAAAGCTGATCTCCTTTCGGGTCCGCCATCCGACCGCCACCCAGGGATTGGACGGAACAAAGTTAAAGTAGTCGAGATTCGAGACGATGGTGACCCCATGTTTCTTCCCCAACGCCTGCCGGCATTCGTAGGCCGCCGGAAGCCCGCCGATCGACGCCCCGATGATGACGATTCGCGCCATAACGCCCCCTTTGCATCTCCAAAACCATCCGGTGACCTCACCGGGCCAACGCCTTTTCCATCTCCAGGATCGCCACGGTGGTTTTCATCACCGCGTCGGGATTGAGCGAGATGCTGTCGATCCCCTGCTCCACCAAAAACCGGGCGAAATCGGGATAGTCGCTCGGCGCCTGGCCGCAGATCCCGATTTTCTTCCCCTTCGCCTTCGCGGCGCGGATGACCTCGGCGATTAAATGCTTCACCGCGGGGTTCCGCTCGTCAAAGATCGGCGCGACGATCTCGGAGTCCCGGTCCACCCCCAAAACAAGCTGGGTGAGATCGTTGGAGCCGATCGAGAAACCGTCGAAAACTTCCGCGAACGCTTCGGCCAAAATGACATTGCTCGGAATCTCGCACATGACATAAACCTCCAGCCCGTCCTCCCCCCGCCGGAGACCCTCCTTCTCCATTTCCGACAAAACCCTCCGTCCTTCCTCCACCGTGCGGCAGAAGGGGACCATCAGTTTGATATTTTTCAGCCCCATCTCATCACGAACCTTTTTCATCGCCCGGAGCTCCAACGCGAAACCGGCCCGATAGCGGGGATGATAGTAGCGCGACGCGCCCCGGAAACCGAGCATCGGATTCTCCTCGGCCGGCTCATATTTTCGTCCGCCGATTAAACCGGCGTACTCGTTCGTCTTAAAATCGCTCAGGCGGACGATCACCTCCTTGGGATAAAACGCCGCCCCGATCATCGCCACCCCTTGGGCGAGTTTGTCGACGAAAAATTGCGGCTTATCGGCGTATCCGGCCGTGAGCCGGTCGATCTCTCTCTTGACCGCCGGATCGTCCAACCGGCCGTATTCGATCAGCGCCATGGGGTGAATATTAATATAGGAGCTGATGATAAATTCCTCCCGGGCCAGCCCCACCCCGTCATTTGGAATGAAGGAAAGGCCGAACGCCTCTTGGGGATTGCCGACATTCATCATCACCTTGGTCCGCGGCCGTCCCAGCTCTTTGAGCGGGACCCGCTCCACCTCGAAGGGGAGCCGCCCTTCATAGACGAATCCGGTCTCTCCTTCGGCGCACGAAACGGTGACCTCCTGGCCGTCCCTCAACGCCTCCGTCGCCCTTTCCGCGCCGACGACCGCCGGCAGGCCCAACTCGCGGCTGACGATCGCCGCGTGCGCGGTCCGGCCTCCCCGGTTGGTGATGATCGCCGCCGCCTTCTTCATGATCGGCTCCCAATCCGGATCGGTCTTGTCGGTCACCAAGACCTCTCCGTCGTTGAAGAGGTGAAGGTACTGAGCGCTTTTGATCACGCGAACCCGGCCTTGAGCGATCTTATCTCCCACGCTTCGTCCGGCCACCAGAACCGGGCCATGTCGTTTCAATCGATAGATTTCGATCACGTCGCGCTCTCGCCGGGATTGCACCGTCTCGGGACGGGCCTGAAGGATGAAGAGCGCTCCGGTCCGGCCGTCCTTCGCCCACTCGATATCCATGGGGGAGAAACGCCCCGCTTTGCCGCTGTAGTGATCCTCGATGACGCAGGCCCATCGGGCGAGGTCCAGAATTTCATCGTCGGAGAGAGCGAACCGGGCCCGATCATCGGAGGGAACCGGAATGTTTTTGACCATCTTCCCTCCGCCGATGTCGTAAACCAGCTTGAATTCTTTATCGCCCAAGATTTTTTGCACGATCGGCCGGTAACCTTGCCGGAGGGTCGGTTTGAAGACGGTGTATTCGTCCGGGTTGACCGAACCTTGAACGATGTTCTCTCCCAGGCCGTAAGAAGCGTTGATCAGGACGGCGTCGCGAAATCCGCTTTCGGTGTCGATGGAAAACATCACCCCGGAGGAGGCGAGGTCCGAGCGGACCATCCGCTGGACGCCGATCGAGAGGGCGATCTTTCGGTGGTCGAAGCCTTTGTCCACCCGGTAGGAGATCGCCCGGTCGGTGAAGAGCGAGGCGAAGCAGCGCTTGCAATTTTCGAGGAGCGCCGACCTCCCCTGGACGTTCAGATAGGTCTCTTGCTGGCCGGCGAAGCTGGCGTCGGGGAGATCTTCCGCGGTGGCGCTGCTCCGGACGGCGACGTCCGGGAGGGACACGGCATGCTGCGCCCCTTCCGTCTCGGCCAACCGATCATACGCCTCGGCGATCGCTTCTTCGAGATCGGCGGGAAGGCGCGCCGACAGGATCGCCTGCCGGACCTGAAGCCCCCGGCGGCGGAGGTTCTCGATATCACCGGTATTCAGATCTTGCAGGATTTCTTCGATCCGTTGATCAAGCTTCGCCTCGTGAAGAAAATGGCGGTAGGCCTGCGCCGTGACGGCGAACCCGTTCGGAACCTTCACCCCTTTGGCCGACAGCTCCCGGACCATCTCTCCCAGTGAGGCGTTTTTGCCGCCGACGGTCGGAACATCCTCCATCCCGATCTCCTCGAACCACTTGATATAAAGGCTTGCTCGTTCCGTTGAACGCATCATCCTCTCTTCTTTTTTCGGAGGCTCTTATCTTTAAATTTACTCTTTTCTCGAAATGAGATTCAAGACAGCCTTATTGCGATCTGGCCTCAACGGTTTTGGCGCCCCCTGCGAGAAGCGGGACGGAAAGGACGGCGCAGGGCGCCACCCGGACGACCCGCTCCGCCGTGCTGCCGAAGAGGATCTTTTCCAGTTCCCCCGTGCCGCCGTAGCGGCCCATCACGATCAGATCGACCTCTTCCTTGCGGGTGGTTTTGACAATCTCGTGAAACGGCGCCCCGACCACGATCATCCGATGCGCCCCCG
This sequence comes from Candidatus Manganitrophaceae bacterium, assembly GCA_035293225.1. Lineage (GTDB taxonomy): Bacteria > Nitrospirota > Nitrospiria > SBBL01 > Manganitrophaceae > DATDON01. The sequence continues at coordinate 1,730 of DATDON010000271.1, read as the reverse complement.
GGCCGGTTGGAAGACCGGATAAGAAGGAGCGGAATTGGCTCCTCGCCTTTTTATTCAACTCCTTCGTAAGCTCTTCGGCTCTTTTCCCGCTCGCCTCCGCGAGCGGCTCGATCACCCGGCTGTCGATCACATGAAGGATCCAAAGCTCGGCGCCGAACTGCTTCGCCATCTCGGTCCCGACGCGATACGCCTCCCGTGAGCAAGGAGAAAAATCGACCGGCACCAGGATCTTACGATATAAAGCCATCGCATCACTCCGTCTATTGTATGTGGGGGCCCGTGCGGTGTAGGGGCGATTCTCGAACCGCCCCTACATGATCCTTATTTCCGGCCCCCGGCCCCCGTATTCATCTAACCTACTTCAGCGTCGCCAGATATTCCGACAGGGCCCGGATGTCGGCCTCGCTCAATGTCGCCGCGATGACATTCATCACGGAATTTCTCCGCCTCCCTTCTTTATAAGCCTTTAACTGCTCGCTTAAATAGGGAGCCTGCTGACCGGCGAGGCGGGAATTCACCCCCTGACCGGCGCCCCCCGCCCCATGGCACTCTTTGCACTGAGCGTAGAGGACCTTTCCCTTTGTAGCGAACGCGGCGTTTCCCTTGCTTCTCATCGGTTTCTGCCCCGCATAATAGGCGGCCATGAGGCTCATATCCGCGTCGCTTAAATCCGATATCACGCTTTCCATCGCCGCATGGCGCCGGCGTCCCTCTTGATAGGCCTTCAATTGCAAGATAATGTAAGAGGCCTGTTGCCCCGCCAAGCTCGGCGTCATCGGACTACTGCTCTGCCCTCTGCTCCCATGGCAACTGGCGCAAAGCCCGGCGTAATCTCCACCCCCTCCTAAATCAGCGCCGTCGGCGAATCGAGAAAGAGTCCAGAGAAGAAAAATCACGCCCCATCGGTTCCATCCGCCCATTCATCCCCTCTCGCATCCCTTCTCGCATTCTGGGCGTCCTCGCTTCTATCTATTTAAATTTTCGGCCAAATCAAGGTAAAAGCGCAACCCCTCAAAAGGAGGGTTTAAAGTCCCGAAAGGCCGAAAAGAGACCGGACGCCAAGCCTCTTCAGGGGAGGACGACCGGCGCCGCCGAGTCGCCTGGACGAAATCAACCGGCCCCCTTACGCCCAAAGGACCAATCCCAATTCCCAAGGACTCCAGAGGTCTTCATGCCTCGGAACCACCCGGACCGTATAACCGTGGAGGCCGCTTTTGCCGCAGGGGACGGCCCACGCCTCAAAGAGGGAGAGTCCTTCATTGAGTGATTCCTTGTGTTCCATCCGGGTCACCTCGGGCTCCGTGAATTCTCCCTGGGGATTCAACCGGCCCAGGTAAAGCTCCACCGACACATCCTGAGGGGTCAAGGGGCCGAGCCGGACCCACGCTTTGACGTGGGTCCGATCGCCCACCTTCAATGAATCGGATTCGGGCCCTTCCACTTTTTCAATCCGAAGCTCGCTCCAACGGGCTCGCATGCGCGCTTTCCACGCCGCCAGGTTTTTCGCCCTCAGAAATTGGGTGGCGAAGAGCCGCTCGAAGTGGTCTCCGGCGGGGAAGTAGAATCGCTCGGCGTATTCCCGCGCCATCCGGTTCGTATTGAATCGGGGAGAGAAGTCCCCCATCGCCTTTTTCATCCAGGAGATCCATCGGCGAGGAAGACGATCGGGCCCCCGGTCATAAAACATTGCCACGACCTCTTTCTCCAGCAGGTCATACAGGGCGTTCGAC
>DATDON010000270.1:0-4397 GCA_035293225.1 Candidatus Manganitrophaceae bacterium | reverse complement strand
GACCCCGGTCGCCTGAAGGGTCAGCGTCTCCGGGCGGACATCGATCCGAATAAAATGATGGGTCGATCGGCCGGCCGCCGTGAACTCCGAGACGCCGGAAGAATAAAGGCGCTGCCCGCCGCCGATCCCCGCAAGCGGGATCTCCCGGAACGGAGCTAAGGAGCGTGGAAAAACCTCCGCATCCGGAGAGCGATAAAGAAGCGATGCAAAAATAGATGAGGAAAATTTTACGACGGATCCGCACCCCCTCAGTATAATTGATGCGGGGAGAAAAACCATAGGGGAAATCGGACGAAAAGGGACCAGGGGTAGGCTTTGAAGGTTAGGAAAGGAGCTGCCACTCATCCTTTTCGATCACCACTTTTTGTCCGGCCTCGATCTGCTTGACGTCGTTCCGATCAAACATGCCGAGGTAGCGCTCGATCCGCGCTTCATCCGTAATCCGATCCTCTTTTAACTGGCCTGTAGGCAATTTATACTTTCTAATTAATACCGGCATGGACCCTCCTTGATGTTTTTGAGAAAAAAGCGGCATTATATTCGGATTCTTGGAGAAAGTCAATAGCCATTTTTTAGGCTAGGGGCGAGGCCCCTAAGGGGCAAAATGATCGACTCACCCCCGAAGCGCGGTTTCGAAGAGAATGCGTCGACAGGCGCAATAATTTCCAAGATGACAGAGTGCGAGCCTCGATGCGGTCCCGCCCAGAGGAAAGGGGATGGCCGTCTCCAGGGCGCCGACGCCGAGGGTGATGTGCGGGGAGAAACGCCCGAAGCCGGCGGCGTCGCGGTATCGGTTGACCCACTCCACGCTCGCGGGATCGACCTTCGGGAAATCGATGAACATCTCCGGCGCCGCGTCCTCCGTCACATAGGGGGCGATCCGGTTCATGATCCTCTCATGGAGCGACTGTAGTTCAGGGGTCCTCTCAACCGTGAGGCTGGAGACGCTCTCTCCCGTGGCGATGGCCCCGACGCGAATCCCGGTGATCTCCAAACGGATCGGCGGAAATCTCCGGGTGATCTCTTCCAGGAGATTCGCAAGCGCCGGAATCTCTTCCTCCTTCACGCATCCCATCGCCAGCGAGAGGTGCGGCAAGCAATCAATCGTATTCAGGACGATTTTGTCCTTAGAACTTTTGAGAAGCTCTCGATTGAGCCGAACGGCGCCCTCCATCAATTCGAACGCCGGAAGAAGGACAATATCCCCCGCAAGCCTGTTCATCAGCGACCTCCAGACCGCTTTATTATAATCCCAATTGACAATGAAATAAAATCTGTTAACGTTAGGGATCATTATGATCGGTGGAACCGTTTGGAAAATCCCGGCCTCATGATTGTCTAACCGAGTCGAAAAGAGATGAAGAAAACCGTTTTGGTGGTCGATGACGATCCGCTCCTGCGAAGCCTCTACGCGGAGGTCCTGAGCGAAACAGGGTACATTGTTTTTAAGGCCGGCTCCGGCGAGGAGGCGCTGGAGCAGATCGGTAAGCTTTATTACCACATGGTCGTTACGGACCTCAACATGGGCGGGATGAGCGGCGTCGATCTCTCCCAAAAAATTAAAGAGGAAAAGCTCGACACGAAGGTGATCTTGCTGACCTCCCACACCGATCTCCAACTCGCCGAAAACGCCTTTCAGTTGGGCCTCCATTGGTATCTCACGAAACCGCTTGATGATTTAAACGATCTCGTCGATAAGGTCCGCGAGGCGATCGGCCCTCCTTGAATCGTGGGGGCGGGATCAGAGAGAAAGCGTCCCAATAGGGGTTCAATCTTCCGCCCCCTCAGACCCATCAAAATCGGATAAAATAAAGGAGAGGCCGGGTGGGAGAGATGGATTCGATCGATCCTAAAATTCTGCTGGTGGGGGAGGAAGGGATCTCTCTGCGGGATTACTCCGGCCTGTTGGAGCGGTCGGGATTTCAGGTCCGAATGCGCCCTCCCGGCGTCGGAATATTCGACGATCTCTTCTCCTTTGAACCGCGCCTTATTCTCGTGGAATTATCGAAGCCTGGGATAGACTGGAGAAGGATATTTCGGGAGGCGCGGGAGCGCCCACAGTTCATCCCGATCATTTTTCTCGCGTCCCTTGAAGCCGCCGGCGAGGCGGCGGAGGTTGTCAAAGAGGGGGCGGCCGATTTTCTCATTCAACCGGTCGGGGCGCAGGCCCTCCTTTTTCGAATTCGAAAGGCGCTCGAGCGGCAGCAGCTTGAGGCGGAGCTCAAAAGCCTTCAGCGCGAGCTTCGATTCCGCCGGAATGAAGATTATATCGTGGGGGGGAGCGCCGGGATTCAATTCTTATTGGGAGAGATCATTAAAATAGCCGGCGCCGACCTCAACGTGATGATTACGGGTGAAACGGGGACCGGCAAGGAGCTGGTGGCCCGCGCCATCCACTACAACGGCAAGCGGGCGGGGCGCCCCTTTATCGCCGTCAATTGCTCCGCCATCCCCGACCCGCTTCTGGAGAATCAGATGTTCGGTCACGTCAAAGGGAGCTACACCGGCGCCGACGCGGCCGCGAAAGGGTTGTACGAGGAGGCCGACGGAGGAACCCTTTTTTTCGATGAGATCGGCGATCTTCCTTTCCCGCTTCAGGCGAAGCTGTTGAAGGTCCTTGAATCGGGGGAATTTCGAAAGATCGGGGGGATCGAGACGGTCCGGGTCGACGTTCGAACGCTGGCGGCGACCCATAAAGACCTCAGCGTCGAAGTCAAAGAGGGGCGATTCCGGGAAGACCTCTTCTACCGCTTGAACGCGTTTCCGATCCATATCCCCCCTCTCAGGCGGCGGAAAGAGGACATTCCCCTATTGGTCAATCACTTTTGCAGACTTCATCAAGATAAGCTCGACAAAAAATTGGAAGGATTCTCGACGAGCGCCATCCAAAAATTGATGTTTTACGATTGGCCCGGAAACGTCCGGGAGCTGGAAAACCGGGTCCGGCAGGCGATGATCAACGCCGCGGGCCCCCTCGTTTACCGGGAGGATATCCAACTCGAGGAGAACGGGGAAAGCCATTCGTTCAAATCGTTCAAGGAGGCCAAACAGGAGTTTGAAAAGAACTACGTGATGAATGTCCTCCGGATCACCAACGGCAACGTGACCGAGGCGGCGAAGTTGGCCCAAAAAGAGCGTAAAGATTTTTATGATCTGATGCGAAAACATCGGCTCCATGCCCAAAAGTTTCGAAGCCCATAAAGCGGGCTGAATCCCCCATTAATTATTACATTTTTTGCCCCCCACCTGTGGTGAAACCCCCCCACATTTTCACGAAACAACCCGGTTAAACATAAAAATATCTAATATTTTCAGTGTCATAGAAAAACGGCCAGGTTTTTGCTTATCCTTAATATAGATATCTTAATAAGGGATAAAAACGGAGGGTAAAATGGCGCCAAATTATCGCGGGATGAATGAGGGCCGAGGGATCGCCGATAAAATTTTGAAATACCTGGATCGGAATCCGGGCGCGATGGATACCGAAAAAGGGATTGCGGAGTGGTGGATCGGAGAGGACGAAGAGCAGGTTCGGTCCGCCCTCGATCTTTTAGCGGCGCGGAAGATCGTTCAGGTCCGAGTTCTGAACGGGGACGCGTATTACCTGTTGAATGACGGGCGGCCGGACCGATCTTCGACCGGTCCATAAAGGGGAGGGAACTCATGCGGAATGAGAAGATTCTGGTGGTGGATGACGACGCGACATTTCGGAATTTCATGGCCGATCTCTTAAGCGGCGAGGGGTACCGGACCACGTCGGTCATGAGTGGGGAAGAGGGGCTTCAGAAGCTCAAGGAAGAGCGGTACGACCTGGCCTTTCTCGACCTGAACCTGGCCGGTTGGGTCTCCGGGCTCGACCTCCTGAGGGAAGCCCGGAGGCTCTACCCCGAAATCAAGGTGATCGTCTGCAGCGCCCTGACCGACAAGGGGACGGCGCAGGAGGTCTTGAGGCTCGGCGCGGCGAAATTCATTGAAAAACCGATCGAGGCGTTGGGATGGTTCCTCGACACAACGAAGGGGATTCTAAAGGGGGGCCTCTTGGGTGAGGAGACCGATCGGTCTATCCCGGAAAGGGACGCCAAACAGGATTGCCCATGAAGAAGGGAAGATTTTTCAGAGAAGGTGTTCATAGATTGATCTTGGCCTTGGGGCTGGGTCTCCCACTTTTTCTATTAGCGCCCGACGCCTGGCCGGCCGCGCTCACCTGGGTGGGGACCGGCGCCGACAATGATTTCAACACGGCCGGCAACTGGAGCCCGGCCCAGCAACCGACGTCGGCCGATACCTGCACGATCAACGGCACCAGCAGCCGCCAGCCGAGCATCCTGACCAATGCCAACTGCGGCAGCCTGACGCTGGGGGGCGGCGGAACGGTCATGACGCTGACCTTTGCCGCA
>DATDON010000269.1:0-5617 GCA_035293225.1 Candidatus Manganitrophaceae bacterium | reverse complement strand
TCGGTCAGCAGAAAATCGGTCCTCCCGGTCTTCGAAAAAAATAACGGCCTCCTCTTTTATCCGGTTCAATACGAAGGAGAAGAATGTTCCAGGAACGTGATCTACACCGGCGCCGCGGTCAACCAACAGGCGACCCCGGCCGTCGAATACTTCCTCAGTAAAGAGGGTGGAAATAAGAAGAAGTTCTATCTGCTCGGCACCGACTATGTCTACCCGCGCACGACCAATAAGATCCTTCGCGCCATGCTGCTGGCGAAGGGGATTTCTCCTAAAGATATTATGGAGGAATACACCCCCTTCCACCATCAAGATTACCAGACCATTGTCGCCAAGATAAAGAGATTCGGCGCCGGTGGAAAGGCGGCGGTCCTCAGCACCATCAACGGAGACAGCAATGTCCCCTGGTTCAAAGAGCTCGCCAATCAAGGGGTGAAGGCGGACGAGATTCCGGTGATGTCGTTCAGCGTGGCGGAGGACGAGCTGCGCGGCCTCGACACCAAGCCTCTGGTGGGGCATCTGGCGGCGTGGAACTATTTTGAGTCGGTCAAGACCGCCGAGAACAAGGCCTTTGCGAACCGGTTCAAGGAATTCGCCAAGAAGAACAATCTTCCCGGCGGCGCGAACAGGGTGACCGACGACCCGATGTTCTGGGGATATACCGGGCTTTATATCTGGAAGGCGGCGGTTGAGAAGGCGAAGTCGACCGATGTCGAGGCGGTGCTCAAGGCGCTTCCGGGGCTCGATATCCCGACGCCGGCCGGCCCGATCCTGGTCGATCGGAAAAATCACCACACGGCGAAGCCGGTTTACATAGGGCGAATTCTGGCGAACGGCCAGTTTGAAATCATCTGGCAGTCGAAGGGATTGGTCGCTCCCGAGCCGTGGAGCGAATATACCTATCCGGAGCGAAGCTGCGATTGGAGCAAGGGTGGAAAAGGCTCGTACGACGTGATGGGGGGAGAGAAGATCTTCCTCGATCCGAAGGCGACGCCGATCGAGCCGATGTAATCGGCGCATCGGAGCGTTTTTGATGTGTGAAACGGGGCCGCCCCGCGGGGGCGGCCCCGTTTCACATCTTATGTTTGTTGTCGGATGAAAGCCCGGTTATCCAGGATGACTTTTTTAAGAGATAAATTGATCTTTTGGATGGCGCTCTTTGTCCTCTCCGTCGGCGGCGCTTCGCAGGCGTTTTCGGAAGCGGGCGCAGTCTCGCCTCCGGCCGAATTATCATCTGACCTGGAGCGTCTGGCCGGGCCGGACGCCGGGCTTCAGGAGGGCGCCGTCAGCCGTTTGGCGGAGAGCGGCGCCCCGGCCGCCCTTGCCGTTTTAACCGCTCTCCATGAAGGGGCGCTCCATCTCTGGACCGAGTCGAATGGGAGATCGCGCGTCGTCCTCCTGAAGACCGTCGAAGAGCCGAGCGGCGAACGAAAGAGCTATCTGGTCGATCCGCTCACCTCGGAGACGCTGCGGGAGTGGGACGATCTGGAAGAGGGGCTGGAGATGGTTTCGGCCCGTTCGCCCGAGGGGAGGCGGCGGCTTCAAATCGCATTGAATGGGTTTAAACTGTTTGACCCGTCCGCCGAAATCCGCCGATCGGCGGCGGTGAAGATCGGAAATGGAGGAGACCCCTCCGCGCTTCCGATTCTCCAGCGGGCGTTGGCGCGGGAGACCGATCGATGGGCGCGGCATGCGATAGACGAGGCGATTCAAGGGATCCTTCTCGCCGACGCCGATCCGGCGGCGAGAAGCGGGGCGGCCGTTCGCCTGGGGGAGATCAAAGGCTTCGAAACGCTCCCGCGGATGAAGGCCCTTCTTTCCGAGGAGCCGGTCGAGCCGGATGAAGTCGTTCGCGGGGCGATTCAGGGCGCCATTCAAAAAATTGAACGCTACCAATTTTGGGAAGAGCTGATAGGGACCCTTTTCAGCGGAGTGAGCCTCGGCTCCATCTTGTTGCTGATGGGGCTGGGGCTGGCGATCACCTTCGGCCTGATGGGGGTGATCAACATGGCCCACGGCGAAATGATGATGATCGGGGCCTACACCACCTACGTCCTCCAGGAGATGTTTGTCGCTTATCTTCCTCCCGGGCTTCATGATTATTATTTTATAGCCGCCCTCCCTTTCTCCTTCGTCGTAACCGGAGCGGTCGGATGGCTGCTGGAAAAAAGCGTGATCCAGCGTCTCTATGGCAAACCGCTCGAAACGCTCCTCGCGACCTGGGGGGTGAGCATGATTCTTCAGCAAGCGGCCCGGTGGTATTTTGGGGACCTCACGAGTGTGAATTCTCCGACCTGGATGCGGGGAGGGGCGCAGTGGATGGTCGGTCTGGTCCTCCCTTATAACCGGATTTTCATTATCATTTTGAGCGTCGCCGGTTTGATCGGCATCCGGCTCCTTTTGTTCCGAACGCGGTGGGGGCTTAAAATTCGGGCGGTCACGCAAAACCGCGAGATGAGCGCCTGCCTCGGAATCTCCACGCCGAAGGTGGACGGACTGACATTCGCCCTGGGGGCCGGCATGGCGGGATTGGCCGGATGCGCCCTCAGCCTGGTCGGAAATGTCGATCCGGAGATGGGAAAAACCTACATCGTCGATTCGTTTATGGTCGTGGTGGTCGGCGGGGTCGGGAAGCTCTCCGGAACGGTCGCCTCGGCGATGGGGATCGGGATGTTGAACAAAATCTTGGAGCCGGTCATCGGCGGAACGGGGGGGGCGATCTACGCGAAATTGATCCTCCTGGCCGGGATTATTTTATTCCTCCAGCGGAAGCCGTCCGGCCTCTTCCCCGCGAAAGGAAGGGCGGCGGAATCGTGAGCGCGGTGAAGTTTTTCACGAAAGAGCGGCTGGCGCTGGGAGGGGCGATGGGGATCCTCGTCGTGATCCTTCCCGTATTGAACGTCCTCCCTCCCGAATCGGCGTTTTATCTCCCCGATTATTACCTCAACCTCTTCGGGAAATATCTCTCCCTCGCGATTCTCGCCCTGGGGCTCGACCTTCTCTGGGGATACGCCGGGGTCTTGAGCCTCTGCCAGGCGGTCTTTTTCGGCCTCGGCGGATATGCGATCGGGATGCATCTGATGCTGGGGATCGGATCGGGGCAGAGCAAGTATGGCGAAGCGATCCCCGACTTCATGGTGTGGAACCAGGTCAAGGAGCTCCCCCTATTTTGGAAGCCGTTTGAAAGCTTCGGGTTCTCCCTGATCGCCGTCTTGCTGGTCCCCGCCCTCGTCGCCACCCTGTTGGGTTACCTCACTTTCCGAAGCCGCATCCGCGGGGTCTATGTGGCGATCTTGACCCAGGCGGTCGCCTTCGCCGCGTGGCTGCTGTTCAACCGGAACGAGATGAACCTCGGCGGAACCAACGGCCTGACCGACTTTAAGACCGTCCTCGGATTTTCACTCTCCGACCCCGCCACGCAACGGACCCTTTATATCCTCACCGCCCTCTCCCTGTCGGGCGCCCTGATCCTCTGCCGCTGGATAACCGCTTCGAAACTCGGCAAAGTGCTCGCCGCGATCAGAGACAATGAAAACCGCCTTCGCTTTTGCGGTTTTTCCACCACCGGCTTTAAGGTGTTTGCCTTCGCCGTCTCCGCGCTTCTCGGGGGATTGGCCGGCGCGCTCTATGTCCCGCAGGTCGGCATTATTACCCCGAGTCAGATGGGGGTGCTCCCGTCGCTGGAGGTGGTGGTTTGGGTCGCTTTGGGAGGGCGGGGGACCCTGATCGGCGGCATCCTCGGGGCGATCGTGGTGAACGGCCTTCGGACGATTCTGACCACCGCCTATCCCCAGTTCTGGCCCTTTATCCTGGGGGGGCTTTTTGTCGGCTCGGTTCTTTTTTTCCCGACGGGATTGATCGGCCTTCCGGGTCAGTTGAAAGGGGCTCTTCAGAAGGCTCTGTTGAAGGGGAAAAAGCCGGAGGGAGAAGGATCGAGGCGGGGGGCGCCCCCATTCTCTTCAATCGGGTCGAATGACATTATCAAATCTCGGACCGCTCAGCCGGTCGCAAAAGAGGACCCTCCGGGGACGCCGGAGAAAAGCCCCGGGACGATTCTCTATTTGGAGGGGGTCACGGTCAGCTTTGAAGGTTTTCTGGCGCTTCGGAAATTGAACTTTTATATGAATCGCGGAGAGCTCCGCTTCGTCATCGGGCCGAACGGGGCGGGCAAGACGACCCTCCTCGATGTCATCTGCGGAAAGGTGAAGCCGGTCGAAGGAAGGGTGATCTTCGAAGAGGAGACCGACCTCCTTCCGCTCCGCGAAAGAGAGGTGGTGAACTTGGGGATCGGCCGGAAGTTTCAGACCCCCTCCCTTTTCCCTTATCATTCGGTCTTTGAAAATGTCTCCCTCTCCATCCGGGGAAACAAGCATGTTGCAGGCGCCTTGTTCGCGCGCCGGGAGCGGGAGGAGCGGGAGCGGATCTTTTCCATCCTGGAGTTTATCGGGCTCGCCGCGGAGGCCGATCGGCTCGCCGGAACCCTCGCCCACGGCCAGAAACAGTGGTTGGAAATCGGAATGATGGTCGCGCAGGAGCCGAAGCTGCTGTTGGTCGACGAGCCGGTCGCCGGCATGACCGGCCAGGAGCGGGAGAAGACCGGCCTCCTCCTCGAGGCGATCGCCCGCGAGCGTTCCGTCCTGGTGATCGAGCACGACATGGAGTTCGTCCGGCGTTTCGCCTCGAAGGTCACGGTGCTGCATGAAGGCGCCCTCCTCTGCGAGGGGGAGATGGCGGAGATTCAAAACGATCCCCGCGTGATGGAGGTCTATCTGGGGCGGGAGCAGGAAGCGCATGCTTGAAGCGAAAAATCTCAACGTCCATTACGGCGACAGCCATATCCTCCGGGATGTGAATCTCACCGTCCCCCCCGGCAAGGTGGTCTGCCTGATGGGGCGGAACGGCGTCGGCAAGACCACTCTGATGAAAACGGTGATCGGCCTCCTCTCCCCGAAGAGCGGCCGGATCTTTTTCCACAAAAAAGAGATGACCGATGATCCGCCATACGCCCGCGCCCGGCGCGGAATCGGCTATGCGCCGCAAGGACGTGAGATCATCCCGAATTTGACCGTCCAGGAAAACCTCTTGATCGGGTTGGAGGCCTCCGGCGCCGGAAAGAGGGAGATCCCTCCTTTCATCTTCGACCTTTTTCCGGCGCTGAAAAAGATGCTCGGCCGACGGGGGGGAGATTTAAGCGGAGGGCAACAACAACAGCTCTCCATCGCCCGCGCCCTGATGTCCGATCCGGAGCTTCTCCTGCTTGATGAGCCGACGGAGGGGATCCAGCCGTCGATCATCAAAGAGATCGTCGCGGTCATCAAGAAAATAAAAGCGCAGGGGAAGATGTCGATCCTTCTGGTCGAGCAGTATGTCGATCTTGTCCGGGGGGTGGCCGACACGTTTTACGTCATGGAAAAAGGGACGATGACGGCGGAAGGGCCGATTGAAGCGTTGACGGACGAGGTGATCCGGACGCGCCTGATGGTCTGATGGTAGGGGTTCAACATGTTGAACCCCTACGACGATGAGGATAAAAACCACAATGCGTCTCACACCGAGGGAGCAGGAAAAACTTCTCATCTATATGGCGGCCCAGTTGGCGCGCGACCGAAAGGGGCGCGGG
>DATDON010000268.1:0-2402 GCA_035293225.1 Candidatus Manganitrophaceae bacterium | reverse complement strand
GAGCCTTGAAACGTTCATTCGATATAACTCCATCGAAGACAGCGTCGTCGTGGGGCCGCTGATGCGCCGGACCACCTTCGAGATCGAAACCCTCGAAACGGAGGGGGACCGGGGCCGGGCGGTGGCCCGGGTGAGGCAGCCAAATATAGAACGGGTGATGAGCGACCTATTCGACACGGCCCTCTCATCGATCGGCTCCGGGATGAGTCCGGGACAATTTGACAAGCTCCTGAAAAAACGTTACCGCAGCCGGCCCGTTCCGATGGTCACGGTCAAGAGAGGGGTCGGCCTTGTGCGTGAAGGGGAGAAGTGGAAGATATCGGCCGGTTGGCCCCAGGAGGAGCAGGTGGGGGCGCTCGTCCGACAGGCGTCCTATCTCGAAGAGGCCGGGAACCTGAAGGAAGCGAAGGAGAAATACGAGGCGGCGCTTGCCCTCAACGAAAACCTGATTGAGATTCAAGATCAGATTGACGCGCTTGACTTCCGGCTGAAGCCCGCCGCGGAGGCCCAGCGGGAATCCCGGAGAATGATCGAGCAAGCGCTGGAAGATCTTCGAAGAGGAAGAAATAGAAACGGACCTTAAACAGCTTAAACAGATGGAGGAACAATGAATCGACTCTCACGCGGTATTTTGGGAATGACATTCCTGGGGCTGATCTTGGTCATGGTCGGCTGTTCTTCTTCCAAGGCAAAAACCACGTTGGATTTCGCAAAGACCGACGCCTACGCGCGGCAGATGTTCGACGCCATTGCCGCAAAAGATCTCGACGCCTATATTGATCTCAGCGTCGGCCCCGATGATCTCGGCGCCGACGGCCAACCGTTGATGGCGGCTCATCGGAAGGAATCATGGCGCGACCGCCATCAACGCCAGTTCGAAGCGCTTTTGAGGAACATTGAGAGGGAGGGGGGGGTGGAGACGTTGCAGTGGGCCCAGCCGGGTCAGCCCCTCGGCTACCTCAAAGATCAAAACGAGTTCGTCGGAAATATCTATGTCGAAGTCACCGTCGGCGCGGAGCCGAAAAAGATGGTCCTTGAGATCGGTTCCACGCAGGAGGCCCAAGGCCGCGGCCGCCTTCTAACCCCCGATTCGGACGTGTTTCTTAAACCCTGGACCTATTACGAGGTGAATGTGCTTCGAGGGTGAACGTCTTACCGGTTTAAATAACCTCGCGACAGCGCGCAAGAGGATTTTGTCTCATGAGGGGATTGATCCAACGGGTCATCGAGGCGCAAGTCGCCGTGGGAACAGAAGTGGAACCGTCGATCCATTCCAGGCGCTCCCGTACTTCTTGACCCCTCTTTCCCTTTTATGGGGCGTGTATTAAGGGGTTTTTGCCGACGTCTGACGGACTCATCCGTCGCTAAAAGAGTAATTCTCATTTAAAATTGAAAGCCTATTCTCAGAGCGCCGCCATTTCGAGGCGGCGCTCGCTTTTTATTCAGAAATCAGCATCGATTTTTTTATAGAAAGAATTCTTTCTCATGGTGTAGGATAGTCATACGCTGATCGGTTTGGGGGATCGTCTTGCGGCAGGACGGCAGACTTTATATCTGTCTGCCCAGGTTCGAATCCTGTCCCCCAGCCGGACTTCTGCGCTTCAGTAATTCAGTGAACTCATTTGGCGTTGGAGGGTAATTTATGGGAGGTCCCTTTTTCTTTTGGCGGAAGTGGCTTTTCGTTGTGAGTATTATCTTTGTTGTTTTCGGTCTCGCGCTGGCGTTCTTTAACCAATCACCGTTCTTTGATTTTCTCTTCAACAATCAAATTAACCCCGCTTTTTGGGGTTCCTCTTCAGTCCCTCACGACGCCAAGCTATTCCAGCGGTGGGTATACGGTGTTTTAGGCGCGATGCTCTCCGGTTGGGGGATATTCATGGCGTTCATAGCCTATTATCCCTTCCGGGCGAAGGAGACCTGGTCATGGAACTGCATCGCCCTTGGGGTCGCCGTTTGGTTTATCGTGGACACCGCCATTTCGTTGTACTTCAAAGTCGGGTTTAACGCCTTGTTTAACACGCTCTTCCTCATCTGTATCGGTCTTCCGTTGCTGTTTACGAGGAAGCAGTTTGACCGGAATGAAAAGATCTACAGTCTAAAAGAGGGGAAAAATCAATGAAGAAAATCGCCTTGGTCACCGGCGCGAATCGAGGTATCGGTTTTCTTCCGCGACCGCAAGCCGGTTCCCTGGTAGGGATGAAGTTGTTCGGTTTATGATTCGTTCATCAGGCGTCGGTTTACTTAAAATAGCGATCACTATATGAGGAGTCTCCAATGTCTGAACACAAGGTGACCGTCGAATGGGAGAGGGAAACAGAGAGTTTTTCCTATGACGCTTACAATCGAGACCATCTCTGGACCTTTGACGGCGGCGTTCGCGTCGCCGCCTCGGCCGCTCCCGC
>DATDON010000267.1:0-4881 GCA_035293225.1 Candidatus Manganitrophaceae bacterium | reverse complement strand
TTCCGGGGACCCTCCCGATTGGGCGGTCGAAGCCCTGACCGAAAAGGTCTGCGCCCTCAAAGGGATCAAGCGGATCATCGTGGGGGGGGCGATCGCCAATTTCACCAATGTCAAAAAAACGTTCTCAGGGATTATTAACGGTTTCCGCAAGGCGAAGGCCGAAGGAAAGCTCGAGGGGGTGGAGATCTGGGTCCGCAGGGGAGGCCCCTTTGAGAAGGAAGGGCTCGCCGCGATGAAGGCGCTGGAGGCCGAAGGATTCAATATCCATGTCTATGACCGATATACCCCGCTGACCGATATTATCGATTACGCGATCACAGGAAAGCACACCGCATCTGAAGGAGCGCAACCATGACTTCCGAGAAATGGTTGAAGGAGGAACGGAAACCATGAGCATTGTAGCCAATAAAGAGACCCGCGTGGTCATTCAGGGGGGGCCCGCCGGGGTGAACGCCGCCCGACGAATGGCGGAGTTCTGTCATTTAAACCGGCTTCCCTTAAATGTCCTCGCCTTTGTTTTCCCCCCCGACGCCGGAAAAACGGCCGAAGTCCCCTACGGCAGCGAACTCATCTCTATTCCTATTTATAAGACCGTCGCCGAGGCGACCGCCGCCTTTCCCGCGATCAACACGACATTGATTTTCGTCGGTCCTGATCGCGCCTTCAAGGCGGCGATGGAGGCGCTGGCCGATCCGCAGATCAAATTGGTTTCGATGATCACCGAGGGGGTTCCCGAAAAAGACTCCAAGCAGCTGAGCCTTGAAGCGAAAAATCTCGGCAAGATTTTCAACGGGCCGTCGGCGATCGGCATTATTTCCGCTGGGGAATGCCGGCTGGGGGTAATCGGGGGGGCGTTCGACAACCTCATTCTCTCGAAGCTTCACCGGCCCGGATCGTTCGGGGTGATCACGAAGTCGGGGGGGCTCTCCAATGAAATTATCTGGATTTGCAGCCAGTTCGCCGACGGGATTACCACCGCCATCGGCGTCGGCGGCGACGCCTATCCCGGCTCGGATTACGTCACCTACCTTGAAATGTTCGAGCAGGATCCGAAAACGAAGGCGGTCGTCATCGTCGGGGAGATGGGGGGAGACCTGGAAGAGCGGGCGGCCGAATGGTATGGCGCGAAGAAACGCCGGATCAAGCTGATCGCGGTCGTCTCCGGATTCTGCCAGGAGCAGCTTCCGAAGGGGATGAAATTCGGGCATGCCGGCGCGAAAGAGGGACAGCATGGGGAAGGCTCCGCCCGAAGCAAGGCCGACGCGCTCCGGAAGGCCGGCGCCGTCGCGCCGGCGACCTTCGGCGCCCTCGGGCCGGTGATCAAGCAGACCTATGAGGAGATCGTCGCGAAAGGGGAGGTGATCCCCGTCCCCGATGGGGATATTCAAGCGCTTCCGAAGCTGCCGAAGCCGGTCGATGAGGCGATCAAATCGGGAGACGTCTTCGTCGAGCCGTTGGTCAAATCGACGATCTGCGACGACCGGGGGGACGAGCCGCTCTATTACGGTTATCCCGCGTCGGAATTGATCAACAAAGGATATCATATTCCCCACGTCATCGGCCTGCTGTGGGACAAGCGGCTGATCAGCCCGGTGGAGGCCGAGATCATCAAGCGGATCGTCATGCTCTCCGCCGACCACGGCCCCTGCGTGTCGGGGGCGCTGGTCACGATCATCGCCGCCTGCGCCGGGATTCAGATGGCGCAATCGGTCGCGGCCGGTTTGATCATGATCGGCCCCCGCTTCGGCGGCGCGGTCACCGACGCAGGCAAATGGTTCAAGTACGGGGTCGATCAAAATCTCAGCCCGGAGGCGTTTTTATCGCACATGAAGAGTCACGTCGGGCCGGTTCCCGGGATCGGCCACCGCGTGAAAAGCGTCACCAATCCCGACAAGCGGGTGAAAGAGCTGGTCGGCTTCGTGAAGACCCAGGGGATTCCGACCCCCTGTCTCGATTTCGCCCTCTCCGTTGAAAAATTGACCACCTCCAAGAAAGACACCCTCATTCTCAACGTCGACGGGGCGATGGCGGCGATCCTGGTCGACTTGGGTTTCCCGATCGAGGCGTTGAACGGCTTCTTTATCCTCTCCCGGACGATCGGCCTGATCGGCCATTGGGTCGATCAAAACCGGCAAGGAAGCCGTCTGATGCGGCTCTTTACCTATCTCGCCAACTACGCCTCTCCGAAACGGAGGGAGGTCCCCGCGCTGGAGAACAATTCCAAGGGCGCCGGAGCGCGGGAAGGGGCATTGAAATCTTGATCTATTGAACGTAAAATGGTGGAGCGACCTCGTGATCGCCCTGATGGGGGCGGATACAAGATTCGCCCCGACAGAGGACGACAGGGGGCCGGTTTGCGGAGCGCCCCATTCCAAAGATTAGGAGATCTAAGAATGTCGATCGAATCGATTAAAAAACGCTATCAGTCGATGCCGGAGCGTTTGGCGGCGGCGAGGAAGCAATTCGGCAGGCCGTTGACCCTGACCGAAAAAATTCTGGTCTCGCACGTGGATGACTTTTCGACCCAAGTATGGGAGCGGGGAAAGGCGCAGCTGCTCCTCCGGCCCGACCGGGTCGCGATGCAGGACGCGACCGCCCAGATGGCCATTCTGCAATTTATGCAGGCCGGCCGGAAAAAGGTGGCGGTTCCGAGCACGATTCACTGCGACCATCTGATTCGGGCGCAGAGCGGCGCGAAGGAAGACATCGAGCGGGCCGTGACGGAAAACAAGGAAGTGTACAACTTTCTCGCGTCCGCCGCGAAAAAGTACGGGATCGGATTTTGGAAGCCGGGGGCGGGGATCATCCATCAGGTCGTTTTGGAGAATTACGCCTTTCCGGGGGGGTTGATCATCGGGACCGACTCCCACACGCCGAACGGCGGGGGGCTTGGGATGCTGGCGATCGGGGTCGGCGGCGCCGACGCGGGGGAGGTGATGGCGGGGCTTCCGTGGGAGGTCCTCCATCCGAAGTTGATCGGCGTCCGACTCACCGGCGCGCTCCGCGGCTGGACTTCCGCCAAGGATGTCATCCTCTATCTCTGCGGCCTCTTGACCACGAAAGGGGGGACGAACAAGATCGTCGAATATTTCGGCCCCGGCGCCGAGACGATCAGCGCGACCGGTAAAGGGACGATCACCAACATGGGCGCCGAGTTGGGGGCGACCACCTCGGTCTTCCCCTACGATCAGAAAATGGCCGCTTACCTCAAGATGACCGACCGGGCCGACGTTGCAAAACTGGCCGACGCCCACAAGGAGCTTTTGACCGCCGATCCGGAGGTCTTCAAATCTCCCGAAAAATTTTATGATGAGGTCGTCGAAATCGATCTATCGGAATTGGAGCCGCATGTGGTCGGCCCTCACACCCCCGACCTGGCCCGCCCCATTTCGAAACTGGCGGCGGAGGCGAAAGAGAGGGGGTATCCGGTCGCGTTAAAGGCGGCCCTCATCGGAAGCTGCACCAACTCTTCCTATGAAGACATCAGCCGGTCGGCCCACATCGCCAAGCAAGGACTGAAGGCGGGGTTGAAGGCGAAGGCCCAATTCCTGGTGACCCCCGGCTCCGAGCGGATCTATCATACGATGAAGCGCGACGGGTTTATGCAAACATTCGAGGAGATGGGCGCCACCGTTCTAGCCAACGCTTGTGGCCCTTGCATCGGGCAGTGGAAGCGGGAGGACGTGAAGAAAGGGGAAGCCAACTCGATCATCAGCTCCTTCAACCGGAACTTCCCCGGTCGGAACGACGGGATCGCAGAGACCCTCTCCTTCCTCAGCAGCCCGGAGATTGTCACCGCGATGGCCTTCGCCGGGGATTTGAATTTCAATCCGGTGACCGGCGCGTTGAAGGCGCAGGATGGGACCGAAATCCGGTTTGAGCCTCCGCGCGGCGAAGAGCTTCCGGCAAAGGGCTTCGCGAAGGGAGAAGAAGGGTTCATCGCCCCCGCGGAAGAGGGGGAAAAACTCGCCATCGACATCCCGTCGAACAGCGAGCGGCTGCAGCTTCTCCAACCGTTCCCCCGGTGGGACGGAAAAGATTTCATCAAGCTCCCGATTCTCGTGAAGGCGAAAGGGAAATGCACGACCGACCACATCTCCCCCGCCGGTCCTTGGCTCAAGTATCGGGGACACCTCGACAAGATCAGCGACAACATGTTCCTCGGCGCCAACAACGCCTTCGCCGCCGAGCCGGGGAAGGCGAATGACGTCTTGACCGGTGAAGCGAATCTCACCCCGGCCCAGGTCGCGAGGCGTTATCAGGCGAAAGGGATCGGGTCGATCGTCATCGGAGATGAAAACTACGGCGAGGGAAGCTCGCGGGAGCACGCCGCAATGTCGCCCCGATTCCTCGGGGTGAAGGCGGTCTTGACGAAGAGCTTCGCCCGCATCCATGAGACCAATCTTAAAAAACAAGGAATTTTACCGCTGACATTCGCCGATCCGAAAGATTGGGACCTGTTCGAGCAGACCGACCGGGCCAGCGTGACCGGGCTCTCCAATTTGGCGGCGGGGAAGCCGGTTGAAGTCATCCTCCACAAGGCGGACGGGAAAGAGATTGAAATTCAGGCGAACCATAGCCTCACCGAACAGCAGGTCGGTTGGTTCAAAGCGGGATCGGCCCTCAACGCCCTCAATTCCTAAGGAAAGAGGAGTTTAAGCCGTTTAAGTCGTTTAAACGGTTTAAACGCTTGAACGATTTAAACGATTTAAACCTTGATTCAGTTTCAGACAATATGCCGACGGCGGAAAAAACAAACCTCATCACCGTGGAGATCATGGGGAAGAAATATCAGGTTCCCCAGGGGATCACCCTTGTCCAGGCGATGTGGCACACCGGCCATCAGATCACCCGGGGAATCGGCTGTCTCGGCGGGGTCTG
>DATDON010000266.1:0-3660 GCA_035293225.1 Candidatus Manganitrophaceae bacterium | reverse complement strand
CTCTGGGGGCGGCTTCTATCCGCCGGGAACGAATATGGAATTTCTCCAGTCGGACAGGCGGCGCTGGAAACGCTCCGGATCGAAGCCGGAAGGCCCCGTTATGGGACCGATATTGATGAGCATATCATTCCGATCGAGGCGGGGCTGGAGGCCGAGGCGATCAGTTACACGAAGGGGTGCTATCCCGGCCAAGAGGTGATCGCCCGCATTCAAACATACGGCCATGTGAACAAACATCTTTCCGGACTGATTATTGAAGGAAAAACACTCCCCCAAAAAGGGGATAAGGTCTTCCAAGAAGAGAAGGAGCTCGGCTGGATCACCAGCGCGACCCTCTCGCCGTTCGTGGGAAAAGTGATCGCCATGGGATATCTCCGGCCCCAGATCTCCGCGCCGGGGACCGCCGTGGAGGTGGAGATCGATCAAACGCGCGTTCCGGCTCAAGTGGTCGAGCGCCCCTTCTATCGACGAAAATAATAAATATTGAGAGGAGTCTTACCGTGGCGAACCGGAAGAAGAATAAAAGCGCACGATCGGCTTCGCCGACGCGAGCGCGGGGTGTGGGGACACGTAGGGGCGATTCGCGAATCGCCCCTACACCGCACAGGCCCCCACATAAAATAAACGAGACGATTCTGCTGGAGTTTTCGATGTCCCCGCTTACAAAGGGAGAGAGCGTGGGAGAATATGTCTCCCGATCTCTCGAAATTATCGATCAGAGCGGGCTCGATTATCGGCTCAACCCGATGGGGACCGTCATCGAAGGCCCCTGGGACGAGGTTCTCGGGGTGGTCAAGGCCTGTTGGGAACGGATGAAACAGGATTGCGACCGGGTTTCGACGACGATCAAGATCGACTATCGAAAAGGAAAAACGGGAAGATTGAACAGCAAGGTGGAGAGCATTGAGAAGAAACTGGGTCGAAAATTAAAGACGTAAGGTCTGAAGCGGCCGGGCGTCTCAGCGCCTGTTAGGGATCGGAGCAGTCGCGTTTGAACCCGCACTGCCTGCAGATCAATTTGCAGTGGAGAACGAGCATCGGCCCGCCGCAGAGATCGCATCGCTCCTCTTTTTTGTCCATCCGCCGCGGCTCTTCATCCTCCTCCATGTTCTTTATTCCTTTTTAGAAGAAACCCCCGCCTCCATCGCCGGCGGCTCGCCCCCCTTCCGCGTGTGAAGGATGGCGCCTTTCACCCCGGCGATCCATCCGACTTCGGGATTGACGAAAGCGACATTGATCAGAAACTGGATCGTCCCGCTGGCCTGCTGCCGCCAGGTCGCTCCCCCATCTTGGGTATGCACGATCGTTCCCGCCGCCCCAACCGCCCAGCCGACCTGTTCGTCGACAAAAAAGAGGCCGGTAAGGAGGGTCGGGACGCCGCTCGTTTGCTGCGCCCATGATTTCCCCCCGTCGGTGGTGTGAACAATCATCCCGTTTCCCCCCACCGCCCAGCCGGCTTGCGGCGTGGCAAAAAAGATTTGATGCAAATCTTTATTCGTCCCGCTCTCCTGACGGACCCAGGTCGCCCCGCCATCCTCGGTGTGAGAGAGATATCCCCCGTCTCCGGAGATCCAACCCCGCTTCAGGTCGGCGAAAAAGATCGAGGTGAGGGTGAGGCGCGCCCGGACGACGGCGGCGGTCCAATGGTCCCCCCCATCCTCCGTCGAAAGGAGGAGCCCTTTCGTCCCGACAATCCATCCATGCGTTTTGTCGCGGAAGAAAATGTCCATCAGATCGCTTTTTTGTCCGCTCGCCTGGGGGGTCCATCCCTTTCCCCCGTCGGAGGTATGCAAAATCGTCCCCTTCTCCCCGATCGCCCAGCCGTTTTGAGGGTCGGTGAAAAAAATCGAGACGAGCAGGCCTTGCGTCCCGGTCTCTTGAACCGACCACCGCTTCCCCCCGTCTTCCGTGTGGAGAATCACCCCCTTGTTTCCGCTGGCCCAGCCGCGGCGGTCGTCCAGGAAAAAAAGGCCTCCCAACGACGATTGGACGCCGCTCTCTTGCGTCTCCCAACCGGTGGGAGAGGCCGGATCGGCGGAAGGGGGAGGAGGAGAAGAGGGGGCGCACGCCGTGAAAATGGAGATGAAAAAAAGTGAAACCGATAATAGAAAGTTCAATCCTCCTCCTTTACGAATGGGTTCGAATTTTCGTCCAATGCTCTCCCCGGTCTACGCTTTTATAAAGCCCCTTCGTCGTTCCGGCGAAGAGGGTCCCCCCCAGGCCGGGAGGAAGGGAGAGCGACGTCACCGAGCGGGGCGTCGCCGCCGACAGCTCCCAGCTCCCGCCGCCGTCGCCGCTTTTATAAATCCCGTCGTTCGCCCCGACATACAAGGTCTGGGGAGAGGTCGGATCGACGGAGATCGCCGTTACAAATGAGGGGGCGACCCCTTGACGCCGCCCCTCCCAATTTGCGCCGTAATCTGCCGATCTAAAAAAGCCGAAATTGGTCCCCGCATAAATGAGGACCGGGTCGAAGGGGTGAAAGAGCAACGTATTCACCGCCCACTTTTTCGACTCGAGGTGGAGCAGGTTCCAGGTTTTCCCGCCGTCGGCCGTCTTGAAGATCCCCTCGTTGGTCCCGGCCAGAAGGGTCTGGCTCTCCAGCGGATGGATGGCGAGGGAGATCACAAACCGGTTCGCCATCCCCATATTGGCCGATTTCCACTCTCCTCCGCCGTCGATTGTTTTGTAAACGCCGTGGTTCGTTCCGACGTACAATATTTCCGGCGTCCGAGGATCGACGACGATGGCGTTGATCGCCTG
This sequence comes from Candidatus Manganitrophaceae bacterium, assembly GCA_035293225.1. Lineage (GTDB taxonomy): Bacteria > Nitrospirota > Nitrospiria > SBBL01 > Manganitrophaceae > DATDON01. The sequence continues at coordinate 897 of DATDON010000266.1, read as the reverse complement.
GGTCCCGACGTTGTCGCTCAAACCGTTGTGGATCAACATCCAGTTCCGCCCGCTGTCGACGCTTCGGTAGACGCTGTCTCCGAACGTCCCGGCGTAAATCACCGTCGGAATGGAGGGATTCACCGCGATGGAAGAGATGTTATACCGGCTTAAACCCTGGTCGAAACGGTCAAAGGTCGTTCCCGCGTCGATACTCTTATAAAACCCCCCGCCGGTGGTCCCGACGTAAAGGACGTCCGGATTACGGGGGCTGAACGCGATCGAGAGGATGGTCTCTCCCCGACCACATCCGATCATCCCCAGGAGAAGAAACCATCCGATCAACCGAAGAGAATAGGTGAGACCACTCATACCGTTCCCGAAAGACGTTGTCATGTTAGCACAGCTCTTTTTATAAAACAAATGGATGTCCCATTTGATTGACACCTTTTCGATGAGATGTTAAAATCACCGAACTGTTCTAGCCTGATCCATCCAAATTCAAACCGCAAAGGAGCCTCCACGAACGATCGATTTTTAAAAGCCTGCCGACGCGAGCCGGTCGATTGCACGCCGGTCTGGTTTATGCGCCAGGCGGGCCGCTACATGAAGGAATTTCAGGCGGTCCGCGCGAAACATTCCCTCCTCACCGTCTGTAAAACGCCGGAACTCGCCGCCGAGGTGACCCTTCAGCCGCTTCAGCGCTTCGCCTTCGACGCGGCGATCATCTTCGCCGACATCCTCCTCCCATTGGAGCCGATGGGGCTTCAACTCGAGTTCGTCAAAGGGGAGGGGCCTGTAATCCACAATCCGGTCAGAGACAAAAAGGGGGTGGAGGGGCTTCGGCCGGTCTCTCCGGAAGAGAGCCTCGGCTATGTGATGGAGGCGATCCGGTTGACGCGCCGCGAGTTGAAGGTT
>DATDON010000265.1:0-4801 GCA_035293225.1 Candidatus Manganitrophaceae bacterium | reverse complement strand
GTGAGGTAGGGTGATGAAACTGAAATCGAAGGGATCCGGTTTTCGGGAACCGCGGAAAGACCGGGTTGTCCATTGGCTGGGGCTGCAAAAGGAGTACCTCCATGATACCTATAAATTGCGAGGAAAACTTCCGGAACCGGCCGTCTGTCCCCGATGCGGCGCGGTCTTCCACAAGGGCAAGTGGGCTTGGGCGCCCCGCCCGGCTCAAGCGCATGAAGAGATTTGCCCCGCCTGTCATCGGATAGAAGACGACTACCCTGCCGGGATTCTCCACTTGAGCGGCCCTTTCTTCGAAGCGCATAAAGAGGAGATCCTCCATGCGGTTCACAATCAAGAGGAACAGGCGAAAGAGGAACATCCCCTCTGCCGAATTATCAGGATCGAAGAAAAAGATGAGGGCATTCTGATCACGACCACCGATACCCACCTCCCGCGCCGAATCGGCGAGGCGCTCTGGCATGCCTACCATGGCGAACTCGAACTCCACTATGGACAGGATCCGAGGCTGATCCGGATGAAGTGGCGGGCTTAGCAACCGGTGAGCGTCATTGCATTGGGCATCGCGCCCACGACCGATTTCGGCTGGAGAGGGCCGCAACTCTTCCTATGCGACCATTGTGCAAAGAATGGGCAAAGAACGGGCCTGGAGCTCAACAGGGAAGCGGCTGATTGCAGGGATGAAACGGACGTCTGATCAAACTTCAAAGAACCCCAATCTTATCACCCTCTTCATGGTGGGTGATGTGATGACGGGGAGGGGCATCGATCAGGCGCTGCCCCACCCCAGCGCCCCCCGCATCTACGAGCCCTATATGAAATCCGCCATCGGATATGTAGAACTCGCCGAAGCGGCGAATGGTCCGATCCCGAAACCGGTGGACTTTTCCTATATTTGGGGGGACGCCCTTGAGGCATTGGAACGATTGGCGCCGGATGTGAGGATCATCAACTTGGAGACGGCCGTGACCGCAACGGAGAACTATTGGAAAGGAAAGGGGATCAATTACCGGATGCATCCGGATAATATTAATTGCATCACAGCGGCCAAAATAGATTGCTGTGTTCTCGCCAACAATCATATTTTAGACTGGGGATATACAGGGCTGACGGAGACATTGGAAACGATAAAAAAAGTCAACATGAAGGGAGCGGGAGCAGGCCGCAACATCGGCGAAGCGGAAGCTCCCGCGGTCATAGAGGCGGCCGGGAAGGGAAGAGTGATTGTGTTCTCCTTCGGATCGGAAACAAGCGGAATCCCTTGGGCCTGGGCCGCTTCGAAAGAAAAGCCGGGGGTTAATCTGCTTAAAGATTTATCCGATAAAACGGTTTGGGCTATTGCGGAACAAGCGCAAAAGGTGAAACGACGAGGGGACATCATCGTGGCCTCAATTCATTGGGGAAGCAATTGGGGCTACGAAGTTCCCCATGAACAAATCGTGTTTGCTCATAAACTGATCGACACGGCCGGGGTGGATGTCATTCATGGACATTCATCTCACCATGTGAAAGGAATCGAAGTCTATAGGGAAAAACCGATTCTCTATGGGTGTGGTGATTTCCTGAATGACTACGAAGGGATCAGCGGATATGAAGCGTTCAGAGACGACTTGGCGCTGATGTACTTTGCGAGTATGGATCCGTCGACCGGAAAGCTCGTTCGGTTCGAAATGACGCCGATTCAAATTAAACGGTTTAAGGCGAATCGATCGTCCCCCGAAGACGCGCAATGGTTGCGAGACACGCTGAATAGAGAAGGTGAAAAGTTCGGGACGAGGGTTAAATTGAACGAAGAGGATTCCCTAACGCTGCAATGCGAGTGGGAGGGATCTCGGCGCAAGGCGCCGGGATAAAACCGGTTTACGTGTGGGCTTCAGCGTGATCCGGACGCTGAATATCTGTTCCAAGCTTATTCTGAATCCAACCCGGCAAGATGGATCGGCTTTCCTGAGGTCGCTCGGGGAGAAGATCGCCCGCCCGACCCCTCAAATCCTGCTAATCTTTTGCCGACCTTGCGAAGAAGAAAAGAGCGAAGAATCGGAACGGATTGGAAAATTTGGTGGAGCTGAGGGGGAAATCTCACGCGCTCGACAGGCTTGCTTCCCCAGGGGGCAGCCCCCCTAGGGCGTCCCAAGGGCGGGGACTGTAACCCCCAAAGCTTTGGGGAGCCTCTCCCCCAAACCCCCTCGTTCGATCCCCCTCGAGAAGGAGATCAAAAATTTGGTGGAGCTGAGGGGGATCGAACCCCTGACCCCAAGACTGCCAGCCTTGTGCTCTCCCAGCTGAGCTACAGCCCCACATGAGATTTTTAAGAACTGAAAAAAATGATACCATCGGTCTATGGTGATGTCAAGGTCATCTTGACTTGGAAATCGATAAAGCCTATGATCGAGTCTGTTTGAGGATCGGTCGGTGTTTTCGGAAGGGTGACGAGGGCTCAAAGGTATGAATTTAGTGGTCGTTGGGGCGCAGTGGGGGGATGAAGGGAAAGGGAAAATCGTCGATCTCCTTTCCGAAGGGGCCGATTTTATCGTTCGGTACCAAGGAGGGCATAACGCCGGTCACACGGTCGTCATCGGGGAAAAGGTGATCGTTGTGCATTTAATTCCGACCGGCCTGCTCCATCCCGGAAAGGTAGGCGTCATCGGAAACGGCGTGGTGGTCGATCCGGGGGCTTTTCTGGAGGAGGTGGAGGCGCTTTCGGCGCGCGGAATTTCGGTGTCGGGGAGGCTCTACATCAGCGAAATGGCCCACCTGATCATGCCTTATCACAGGGCGATCGATAAGGAAAGCGAAAAGATGAAGGGGACCCGGAAAATCGGGACGACCGGCCGTGGAATCGGCCCGGCCTACGCCGATAAGATGGCCCGGATCGGGATACGGGTGATCGACCTGCTCGACCCGGAGCTCTTCCGGGAAAAGTTAGGGGCGAACCTGATCGAAATGAATTATTTTCTGGAACAGCTCTATAAGGCGCCCGGATTCGACCTGGAGAAGGTCTACCAGGAGTATATGGGGTACGCGGAGCAGATCAGACCTTACATCGCCGACACGACCCTCCTGATCAATCAAGCGATCGACCAGGGGCGCCATCTTCTTTTTGAGGGGGCGCAAGGGACCCACCTGGATGTCGATTTGGGGACCTATCCCTTCGTCACCTCCTCCAACGCCGGCGCCGGCGGGGCGTGCGCCGGGACCGGGGTCGGGCCGACCCGGATCGACGAAGTCCTCGGCGTCGCCAAAGCCTATACGACCCGCGTCGGAAGCGGGCCCTTCCCGTCAGAGCTGAACGACGCGATGGGGGAGACGCTCCGGACGAAGGGGAAGGAGTTCGGCGCGACGACCGGACGGCCGCGGCGGTGCGGTTGGTTCGACGCGGTCCTGGTCCGATACGCGGTTCGAGTCAACCACCTGGCTTCGCTCGCGATCACCAAACTCGATGTCCTCGACGGCCTCTCGGAAGTTCTCCTCTGCGTCGGATACCGTCACGAAGGGAAAGTCTTCCGGGAGATGCCGGCTTCTCTGAGGGTTTTAGATAAATGTGAGCCGGTTTATGAACGCTTTCCGGGATGGAGCGAGCCGACCACAGGCGTTACCTCTTACAACAAGCTTCCCCAAAAAGCCCAAGTCTATCTGGAGGCGATCTCGGAGCAGGTCGGTTGCAGGCTCGATCTCATCTCCACCAGCTCCAAGCGGGGAGAGACGATCGTCCTCCGGAATCCGTTCCAATAAACAAAAATCAAACAAAGCCGCCGGTCGGGTTATTTAAACACGGCGTCGTAAAGGGTCTCCGCGATCTTCCGGTATCCTTCCGCAGTTAAATGCAGGCCGTCGTAAGAATATTCCGGGCGAAGGCGGCCCGAGCGGTCGGCGGTGGCGGCGAAGAGATCGACGTAAGGAACCCCCCACCGCTCGGCCTCCTTCTGAATCCGGCGGTTCAGCGCAATCCGCGGCGGGACGAGATCATCCGCGCCCAGGATGGAGGGAATTGCGCATGCGACCGGAAGAATCTTGGCGTCAAGCGCCCGCCGATACATCGCGCTGAGATGGTCCATGATTTCGTCGGTTCCCCGCCCCCAGCCGATATCGTTTGCGCCTCCTAAGACAATCACCCGGTCAGGCGCATCTTTTAAGACATCCCGGTCGAACCTCCTCAACATATCGGCGGTCGTTTCCCCGCTGACCGCCGCGATCGTAAAGGTCGCTCCCGGGCCGACCAGCCGGGCGAGGAAGGAGACGTAGGGGGTCGCTTCAAACGGGGTCTGGTAGCCGACCGTCAGGCTGTCTCCGAACGCGATCACCTTCACCCGAGTTTTTTGCGGATCAGGTCGGCCCCTTTCTTGCCGGAGAGGAGCATCGCGCCAAAGGAGGGGCCCATCCGGGGAGAGCCGTAGACCGCCGCCACCGAAAGGCCGACGACAAAGAGGTTGGGATAAACCTCCCCGGTATTCTCCAGGACCATCTCTTCCGATTTATCGACCCACATCGCGCCGTTTCCTGGAACCGCGCGAAAGAGATTCCGCCTCGCCAGAATGTGCAATGTGACGGCGTCGTGGCCGGTGGCGTCGACCACCACCTTCGATTCAAGGGCGATCGGATCGACGTGGGCGGCGTCGTGCCCCATCGCCTCCAGCGGATACCAGTTGACGACCGCTCCCTCCAGGCGCCTCTCTTCTCCCCGGAGGACCAGATCGACCACCTTCGTCATGTTCAAGACCTTCACCCCGGCGTCAAAGGCGGCGCCGATCAGTTTCCCGGTGGCGTGAGGCGGATCGACGATATACATCTCTTTCGACGCCTCTTT
>DATDON010000264.1:0-4119 GCA_035293225.1 Candidatus Manganitrophaceae bacterium | reverse complement strand
GCCGCCGCCGCCCAGATCGGAGACAACAGGATTCCCCACATCGGGTAGAGCGCGCCCGCCGCGACCGGGATGAGAAGAATATTATAGACAAACGCGAAAAAGAGATTTTGCTTGACGTTGCGGATGGTCGCTTTCGAAAGGGCCAGGGCGATGACCACCCCGCGAAGGTCTCCTCCGACCAAGGTGACGTCGGCGACCGACATCGCGACGTCGGCGCCGGTTCCGATCGCCATGCCGACGTCGGCCTGGGCGAGGGCCGGGGCGTCATTGATCCCGTCACCCACCACGGCGACCCGGTAGCCCTCTTCCTGAAGGGAGCGCACTTTCGACGCCTTCTCGCCCGGCAAGACTTCCGCAAAAACCTGATCGATCCCCGCCTCTCGCGCGATCGCTTCCGCCGTCTTTCGCTGATCCCCCGTGATCAGAACGACCTTCAGTCCCATACGATGGAGCGCGGCGACGATCCCCTTGGCGTTTTCTTTCAAAGTGTCGGCGACGCCGATCACCCCCCACATTTTTCGCTCCACCGCGATAAATAACGGCGTCTTCCCCTCTTCGGAAAGCCGCTCCCCCTCTCTTTTGAGATCGCCGAGATCGACCCCCTCCGCCTCGAGCCACCGGGCCGTTCCGAGAAGGGTCTCTTTCCCGGAGACCGTCGCGCGGATCCCTTTTCCCGGAACGGCGTCGAACCGCTCCGGATCGGCCAATGAGATCCCTTCGCGTTTCGCCGCCGTCAAGACCGCCTCGGCCAAGGGATGTTCGGAGCCGGCCTCGGCGCTCGCCGCGTAAAATAAAAGTTCGCGAGGGTCCCGGTTTGGGCTGATCAGGTCGGTCACCGACGGTTTACCGCGGGTGAGGGTGCCGGTCTTATCGAACACGACGGCGTCGATCCGCCGCGCCTGTTGGAGCGCTTCCCCGGTTCGGACCAACACCCCCGACTCGGCGCCCCGGCTGATCCCGACCATGATGGAGGTCGGCGTCGCCAAACCGAGCGCGCAGGGGCAGGCGATGATCAAAACCGCCACCGACGCAAGAAGGGCGTGGGTCAATTGGGGGGGCGGGCCCAGAACCAGCCAGAGAAGGAAGGAGGCCGCCGCGATCCCGATCACCGCGGGAACGAAGTAGGCGGCGATCCGGTCGGCCAGTTTCGCGATCGGCGGTTTGGTCCCCTGGGCCTCCTCGACCATTCGAATGATCTGAGAGAGGGCCATCTCCGATCCGACCTGGGTCGCCCTGAAGACAAAACGGCCGGTCTGGTTCAACGTCCCCCCGATCACCCGGTCCCCCCCTTTCTTTTCGACCGGGAGGCTCTCGCCGGTGATCATCGACTCATCGACGGTGGAATGGCCCTCGACGATTTCGCCGTCGACCGGAATCTTCTCCCCCGGCCGGACGATCAACCGGTCCCCCGCCTGAACCGCTTCGACAGGGACCTCTTTTTCTTCCCCGTTTGATAAAAGATGGGCCGATTTCGCCTGGACCCCCATCAGCTTTCGTATCGCGTCCGAGGTCTTCCCCCGGGCGCGCCCCTCCAGCCATCTTCCGAAGAGGATCAGGGTGATGATGGCGGCGGAGGTGTCGAAGTAGACGTCGGCCGCGGCGGCGGGCGGAAAAAGCGCCGGGAAAAATGCGGCGGCCACGCTGTAAAAATAGGCGGCCGAGGTTCCGACGGCGATGAGGGTATTCATGTCTGCGGAGCGGTGTTTCAGCGTCGCCCAAGCGCCTCGGTAAAACGGCCGGCCCGCCCAGAATTGAACGGGAGTCGCCAAGGCGAATTGGAGAATCAGGCTCAGCCGCGAATGAGGATCGATCAAACGCGCGGGCCCGAAGAGATCGGCGTACATGATCCCGAAAATGGGAAGGGTCAGAATCAGCGACCCGATCAGCCTCCGCCGCAACGCCAAATCGACGCCGGAACGTTCAACCGTCGATGTCTCCTCCGAACGGGCCGACTCCATCGGTTGATACCCGCTCTCGGCGATCGCCCTCTTCATCTTCTCGACGCCGGTCAGCGATGGGAGATAGGCCACCGTCGCTTTCCCGGTCGCCAGATTCACGCTCGCCCGGGTCACCCCCTTCAATGAACGAAGGGCCCCCTCTATCTTCGCGACGCAGGAGGCGCATGACATGCCGGAGATCGGAATGACCGCCTGGGCCGCAACGATATCATACCCGGCCTTTTGGACCGAGTCGGCGAGGGAGGAGAGGCCCCAGGCGCCGTCGGCCTGAACGGTCGCCTTGCGCGTCGCGAAATTAACCGAGGCCGATAAAACTCCCGGCGCCGAGCGGAGCGCCCTCTCGACTTTAGACGCGCATCCGGCGCAGGTCATCCCCGAAATCGGCAGATCGATCCGTTCTCCCCGCCCCTCCCCTCGAGGGGCCGGAGAAACCCCTCGCCCCATTCCGATCGACCCGATCGTGACGATCTGAGGGGGAGGCATTCCTTTCTCTTTCGTCTTCAACGCCTCTTCCGGATTCTTCTCGAACATCGTCCGGCATCCGACGGCGCAGAAGTAATAGGTTTGCCCCTTGTAATCAAGGGTCGCCGCCGCCGACTGCTTATGGACCGTCATGCCGCATATCGGATCGATCGCCACATTTTCCTCCTGATTTTTCATGGATGATACCACTTCGAGAATCTTCTCGGAGGAACCCCCAAGAAGTATAGACCCAACAAAAAGAGATTACGAAGAGTGGTATAGAGAATTCCCTCTTGCTCCCATCTCCGGGCGGAGGTGATGATCTCCTCCTCTAAAAAGGCCACCCTCCCCTCCTTTTTCAACCTCCTGATAAAATCGACATCTTCCATCAGGGGGAGATCGGCATAGCCCCCCATCTTCTCGAAAACATCTTTACGGACAAAGAGGCCTTGGTCACCGTACGGCAACCCCCACCATCGGGATCTCCTGTTCGCCATCCCGGCGACCGCCTTCAGCAAAAGACGGTCGGAATCGATCCGGAGGTGAAACGCCCCCCCGACGACCTCCGGGGCTTCGAGCGCCTTCAAAGCCGATTCCAGCCCCTCCTCCGAAATCGCCGAATCAACATGAAGAAAAACCAAGATATCGCCCGTCGCGCGCCGGGCGCCTTCATTCATCTGCCGGGCCCTTCCCCGGGGCGCCGAGCAGACCGTCAAGGGATAAAGCGCTTGAAACCCCCGCGCGAGAGGGACAGTCCGGTCTCGGCTCCCCCCGTCCACCACCACCACTTCCATAGACCGGAACGGAGGGAGACCCCGCAAAAAGGAAGCAATGAGCTTCTCTTCGTTGAAGACCGGAACGATGATCGAGATCCGGGTCATTTTCCGAACCGGGAAAACATCTCCATCAACTCTTCAACCTTCTTTCCCCGCTCCCGCTTGTCTTTGGATTGAAAGGCTTCCGCGACGCAACTTTCCAGATGGCGTTTCATCGCCCGCTGGGCCACGCGGTTGAGCGCCGCCTGGATCGCTGAAATTTGATGGAGGATATCGACGCAATATCGCCCCTCTTCCACCATCCGGCGGACCCCCTTGATCTGCCCCTCGATTTTGGAAAGCCGGGCCGACACCTCCCGGCCCGTTTCGGAATCGATCATCTCGCCCTCCCCTACTACCCTACCTGGGTAGGGTATATCCGCCAGTATAAATCGGGCGCCGCCCTTTGTCAAGCGGAAATCGTTCCGACCGCACGGTCACATCAATGTCCGCAATGGATCGACATTCCCGCGAAAGCGGGAATCCATAAGAGATTGATTTTTGCATCCTGGATTCCCGATGACCTCCGGGAAATGGTTGAAGGCGCAACGGAAACCATGACCTCCGGGAAATGGTTGGAGGCGCAACGGAAACCATGACCTCCGGGAAATGGTTGGAGATTGAACGAAAACCATTAAACATTCGGGAATGACGAACAGGATGAGACACAGGGTGGGACGCTGCATGTGTTGAATTTTTGTAGGAACCTCTGAAATTTCAAAGCATTGAATCACAGAATCACGTGACCTTGGGAACAACGCGGCGCCCGTCCCTGATCGGCGGATCAGGGTCAGTGGTCCCGGCGGACGACGTAATCGGCCACGGTGTAAAGGGATTGGCGGTGGAGAGAGTCGTTGAAAACGGAGAGGTCTTTTTTGGCGCGG
>DATDON010000263.1:0-3969 GCA_035293225.1 Candidatus Manganitrophaceae bacterium | reverse complement strand
AGAAAAAGAGGAAGATCATCGGAAGGGAATTTATTTCCGTTTTCGAAGAGGAGGCGCGGCGGGTCGGCAAGGTCGATTTCTTGGTTCAGGGGACCCTCTATCCCGACGTGATCGAGTCGGTTTCCGTCAAGGGCCCCTCCGCGACCATCAAGACCCACCATAACGTCGGCGGACTGCCGAAGCGGATGCGGCTGAAGCTGGTCGAGCCGCTCCGATCCCTCTTCAAAGACGAGGCGCGCCGCCTGGGAGAGGAGCTGGGGATTCCGGCGGCCCTCTTGTATAGACATCCCTTCCCGGGGCCGGGGCTGGCGGTCCGCGTCTTGGGGAAGATCACGCGGGAGAGATTGGACCGGCTGCGCGAGGCCGACGCCATTTTTGAGGAGGAGATCCGGAAGGCCGGCCTCTATGAGTCGATCTGGCAGGCCTTCGCCGTCTACCTTCCGATTCAGAGCGTCGGCGTGATGGGGGATGAGCGAACGTATGACAACGCCATCGCTCTTCGGGCCGTGACCAGCCAAGACGGCATGACCGCCGACTGGGCCGAAATCCCGCCGCAGGTCTTAAAAGGGGTCTCCAACCGGATCATCAACGAGGTGAAGGGGATCAACCGCGTCGTCTACGACATCTCTTCCAAGCCTCCCAGCACCATCGAGTGGGAATAGGACGTTTCTTTTACGACCCGCTCAGCCTCAGTTCGCCCCTATAAAGCAAAGGCCGCCGTGACCTCCGGGAAATGGTTTTGGGTAGAACCAAAACCGTTGTGTTTGGGTTTTTAGGATCAAAGGGGGGGAAGGCTCAATTTGAAGTCGTTGATCCGTTTTAAGATCATTTCGCGGACCTCTTTGAAGGCCTCTTTCTGCGCCTCCGGCGTCTTTTTGTGTCCGTAGTGGGAAGACATGGTCATCGGATCGGGGACCGGCCAGTGCAATCTTTTGATCGTGGGAGGAAGGGGAGGGAGGCTGTTGGAAGAGGCGCCGCAGAGGGTGACGATGAGATTCATCTCTTTCCAGGGGACCTCTTTGATCGGCTTGCTTTTTTGCTGGGAGAGGTCGATTTCAATTTCTTTCATCACCTCGCGCGTCATCGGATGAATCGCGAGCGGTTGGACCCCGGCGCTGTAGATTTCAAATCGGCCGGCCAGCTCTCTCTTCGCCAGTCCCTCCGCCATCTGGCTTCGCGCCGCGTTGTTTCCGCATAAAAATAAGATTTTTTCCATTTCGCTTCGCCTTCTTCCTCCATCATAAGATTACAAATAAAATCGGTTCAACGAAACCGCCCCCTCCCTTCCGGTCCTTGACCCTTTTTCCGTCCGGGCCCCCGGGAAGGTAGTAAGATAAAAGAGAGTGTGATATTATCGCTCGAAGAGAGGCTTGAATGCAAGCGTTTAAACTCCATTCCGAGTTCACTCCCAAGGGTGATCAACCGAACGCCATCCGCGCGCTCTCCCGCGGGGTTCGCGAGGGGGTCCCGCACCAGGTCCTGTTGGGGGTGACCGGCTCCGGAAAGACCTTTACCCTGGCAAATGTGATCGAACAGATCCAGAAGCCGACTCTCGTCATCGCGCACAACAAAACCCTCGCGGCGCAACTTTACCATGAGTTTAAATTCTTTTTCCCGGAAAACGCCGTCGAATATTTCGTCAGCTATTACGACTACTACCAGCCGGAGGCGTATATCCCCCACACCGACACCTATATCGAGAAGGACTCCTCGATCAACGACGCCATCGACCGGATGCGGCATTCCGCCACGCGGTCGCTTCTGGAGAGAAACGATATTATTATCGTCGCTTCGGTCTCCTGTATTTACGGGTTGGGGTCGCCGGAAGCCTATCATGGGATGTTGGTCTACCTGGAAGAGGGGATGGAGATCGCCCGGGATACGGTCCTCCGGAAATTGGTGGACATCCAGTACGAGCGGAACGATATTGATTTTTATCGGGGGACGTTCCGGGTCCGGGGGGATCTGATCGAAATCTTCCCCGCCTCGTCGGAAGACCGCTGCGTCCGCGTCGAATTTTTCGGGGACACCGTCGAGGCCATTTATGAAGTCGATCCCCTCCGCGGGACGATCGCCCAACGGCTCCCTAAAATCGCGATCTACCCGGGAAGCCATTATGTGATCCCGCCGGAGCGGATGGACAAGGCGCTCCACGGGATTGAGGAGGAGCTGCAGGAGCGGATCAAATATTTCCACGACCGCGGGATGCTCCTGGAAGCGCAGCGGATCGAGCAGCGAACCGGATTTGATCTGGAGATGATCCGGGAAATCGGATACTGCCAGGGAGTCGAGAACTACTCCCGGCACCTCTCCGGCCGCGCGCCGGGAGAGCCTCCCCCGACGCTCCTCGACTATTTTCCGAAAGACTTTCTTTTGATCATCGATGAAAGCCACGCGACGGTCCCCCAGATCGGCGGAATGCAGGCGGGCGACCACGCGCGGAAGGTGAATCTCATCGAGTACGGATTCAGGCTCCCATCGGCCTTCGACAACCGGCCGCTAAAATTCGAGGAATTCGAGCGGTTCGTCCGGCAGGCGATTTATGTGTCGGCCACCCCCGGCCCTTACGAGATGGAGAAGGCCGCCGGACGGGTGGTGGAGCAGGTGATCCGTCCCACGGGATTGATGGATCCGGAGATCACCGTCAAACCGGCGACGGGGCAGGTCGACGACCTCTTGGAGGAGATCCGGGAGCGGATCGCCCGGTCGGAGCGGACGCTGGTCACCACGTTGACCAAACGGATGGCCGAAGACCTCGCCGACTATTATCAGGAAGTCGGGTTAAAGGTTCGATACCTCCACGCGGACGTCGAGACGATCGAACGGATGGAGATCATCCGCGATCTCCGGCTGGGGAAATTCGACGTCCTCATCGGAATCAACCTGCTGCGGGAGGGGCTTGATCTTCCCGAGGTCTCGCTGGTGGCGATTCTCGACGCCGACAAAGAGGGATATCTTCGCTCCCACCGCTCGCTCATTCAGACCGCCGGGCGCGCGGCCCGGCATGTTTCGGGACGGGTCCTCTTCTACGCCGATCAGATCACCCGGTCGATGCGGATGGCGATGGATGAGACCCACCGGCGCCGCGCGCTGCAAAAAGCCTACAACGAGCGCCACGGCATTACGCCGGAATCGATTCGAAAGGGAATTCCGGAGACGCTTCGGCAGGTGGTCGAAGCCGATTATTATACCGTTCCGGTCGCCGCGGAAGAGCGGGCCCCCTACATCCCGAGGCATGAGATCTCCGGGATGATTAAGAGTCTGGAGCGGGAAATGCGGGAGTTTGCGAAAAACTTGGAATTCGAGAAGGCGGCGGAGGTCCGGGACCGGCTGAAGGCGTTGAAGGAAATGGAAATATTGGCGCAAAGTGACGTTAAACGTTAAACATAGAAGAGAATCATTTTTTAATGTCTTACGATTAACGTTTAACGATTCACGAACAACGATTTCTTACGCCTGTTTGTACGTGTAGATTCCAAGGATGATTCCGAGGAGGCTCAGGAGATTGATTCGAAAGGTAAAACCGATGGTAAAAGTGAGCAGATGGAGGTCGAATGTAAAGGGGGGGATGATCCCGAGCTCGTAACTTTTGGAAAAAACGTCTCTTAAAAAACCGGAGGGGGAGAGGAGGAGCAGGACCTCTCCCATCAGCCCTCCCAAGAGGCCTCCCACGAGAACGAAGAAGATCAACATCCACGGTGTTTTTCTTAAGATAGCCATGTGAGCGCGCAAATACAAACAGGTTTATTATCTTCTCGGGCCGAAGCGTCCGCGCCGTTTAAGCCGGGGAACGTCACCCCCAGGAAACTATCTTTTTTTTGTTGAATTGTCAAGCGGATTTAATCGACGCGTCGTCCGCTTTTTCTCCGGCCGCCTTTTAAGGATGTATTGGGGTTCGCAGTGAAAATACATATTTTGGATAATCGTCATCTGAATATTCTTTTAAGCCGCGAGCGGCGGAGGAAACGG
>DATDON010000262.1:0-2967 GCA_035293225.1 Candidatus Manganitrophaceae bacterium | reverse complement strand
ATCTTTATCAAGGGATAAAGTAAATTTATGGCGGCTGTCGAGAAAAAGATATTGCTCATTTCCTACCATTTTCCTCCGAGCAACGCGGTCGGGGGGATGCGAATCGCCCATTTCGCGGAGAACCTTCCTACTTGCGGCTGGACCCCTCTTGTTTTGACCGTGAAAGATTCTGGTCTCTCCGCGGTCGAACATGAGAGCGCGAACGGATGGGGAGGGATCAAAACCATCAAAGCGGGTAAACTGCCCACATTCATAGAGGGATATTTAAAACTCAAAAAAATGGTTCTTCGTCTCTTTAAAAAGAAAGAAGACTCTCGGAAAGAGACCCATCCGGTCAAATCCTCAGCGGTCTATCCCTCGGCTTCTGAAAAGTTCTTCGAAAAACTGAAGCGTTATTTCATATCGCTCTTTCTGACGTTGCCCGACGCGGAGCGAAATTGGGTCATCCCCGCCGTTTTGAAAGCGCTTCTTGAAGTGAGACGGGAAAAAGTAGATTATATTTTGACCTCTTGTCCTCCTTACTCCGTCCATCTCATCGGCCTGATCGTAAAAGGGATGACCGGCGTGAAGTGGGCCGCCGACTTTCGCGACCCCTGGATGACGACCGGTTCCAAGCGGCTCTATCCGACCTGCGCCCTCTCGATCCGGATCGAGCGTTATCTTGAAAAAAAGGTCGTTCAAAAAGCCGATTTGGTATTATTCAATGTCGAACGGTTGCGGGACGCGTACAAACGCCAATATAAAACCGAGCCTGAAAGCAAATTTGTGTTTATCTCCAACGGGTTTGACCCGAGTTTCTTTTCGGACTTGAGGCCGTCGAAGAAGTATGAGAAGTTTACGATATCTTACGCGGGCTCATTCTATTTGGGTCGAAGCCCGGAGCCGGTTTTTAAAGCGCTCAAAGCGCTTGAGCGCGAGGGGAGAATCGGTCTCCAAGAAGTTCATGTGAAGCTGGTCGGGCATTGCAGGCAAATCGGCGGCGAACCGGTCTCCCGGATGATCGCCGCGTACGGGCTGGAGGGGGTCGTAGCGGTGTCCGATCCGATTCCCCATCCCGAGGCGCTGGAGATGATTCGGAAGAGTCATCTGGCCCTCCTTCTGGCCCCCGACCAGCCCTATCAAATACCGGCCAAGGCTTACGAATATATCGGTTCCGGGACGGAGATTCTCGCCCTCACGGAAGAGGGGGCCACGGCCGACCTGATCCGGTCCACCCGTCTCGGAAGGGCCTTTTCTCCATCGGACATTGAAGGGATCAAGAAGTATCTTGTCGAAATGATCTGTTCCGAGAGATTAAAAACGCGGGATGGGGCGCCGCATGCGGATGAAGCGCGTTCCTTGGTCGCGAAACAATTTGAAGGGAAGGCCATCACCCAAAATTTGGCGAATAACCTGAACAGAACCTGCGCATTGGAAGAGATTTAGGTGGAGACTCTTCAAGCGCGGCAAATGAGCTTAAGAAGCCGGGTGGTCAGCGGGGTCTTTTGGCTCGGCGCGACCAAGGCGCTCGGCCAGGTCATTTCGTGGGGGACGACGATTTATGTCGCGCGGCTCCTCTCTCCCGATGATTACGGCCTCATGGGGATGGCGGGCGCCTTTTTGGGATTTATCGTCGTCATGAACGAACTCGGCCTCGGCTCGGCCATTGTGCAAAAAAAGGAGTTGAGCGAGGAGGAGTTATCAAATATCGGTTCGGTGGTCATTCTGATCAATGCGGCGCTTTACGGCGTCTCTTTTCTCTCGGCCCCATGGATCGCCCGTTTTTTCGGCGAGCCCCGTCTCACGGAGGTGATCCGGACCTTGTCGCTGGTCTTGATTTTCAGCGGCATGGGGGCGACCTCCTTTCATATGTTGACCCGGAAGATCATCTTCAAGAAAAGGTCTCAGGCCGAGTTGATCGGAAATGTGTCGGGCGCCGTTTCAACCCTTCTCTTCGCCGTCAACGGCCTCGGCGTCTGGAGTTTGGTCTACGGAAACATTGTCTTGGAGCTGACGAAGAACCTCTTTTTTTATATCTTTTCCCCCTGGAAACCGAAATTGCGCCTTTCTCTCTCAAAGGTGAAGGGGGTGATCCATTTCGGATTGAAGGTGGCGGTCGCCCGGCTCCTCTGGTACTTCTATTCGAACGCCGATTTCTGGATCGCCGGAAAGCTGTTGGGCAAAACCCTGTTGGGGTATTACGCGATGGCCTTCCAGTTCGCGTCGGTTCCCAACGATAAGATCGTCTCATTCGTGACGCAGGTGTCGCTCCCGGCCTTATCTCAAGTCCAGGGGGATTTGAAATTATTGAAAAGATATTTTTTGAAGATCATCCGGCTGATCGCGTTTGTCACCTTCCCGATCTTTTGGGGGATATTTCTCGTCGCGGATGACGCGATCGTCCTCTTTCTCACGGAAAAATGGAGCCCGATCATTCTCCCGTTAAAGATATTATGCGTCGTCTCGATGTTTCGGGCGCTCAACGCCATGAACGCCCCCCTGGTGATCGCGAAAGGGAGGCCGGGGATCAGCGTGGCGACCAATCTCCTCTTCGCGCTCACCCTGCCGTTCGCCTTTTTCATCGGTTCTTTTTACGGATTAGAGGGGTTTTCATACTCGTGGTTGGCCGCTTTTCCGGCGCTTTCCCTGATCACGACCTATGTCTCGTTAAGGGCCGTGGAGCTTTCATTATTCGACTATTTTAATGAATTAAAGCCTATTCTTTTGGCGACCCTCTTCATGGTTCTAGGAGTGATTCTGATTCAAAAGACCCTCTTGTCCGAGTTCAGCCGCCCCGCCCGGTTTTCGGCGACATGCCTTGCCGGGATGGGGTTCTACGCCCTCTATTACTTCCTCTTTTATAGAGACATGTTCTCGGAGGCAAAGGCCATTCTGGTCCGGTCATGACGGAGAGATCGATGGAACGATTGAAATACGCCGAATCTCATTGGTCGCGGGAGAAGGACGAAGAGAAGGCCCTGGAGCAGT
>DATDON010000261.1:0-9362 GCA_035293225.1 Candidatus Manganitrophaceae bacterium | reverse complement strand
GCGCCATTTAATGTGGGGGCCTGCTCGCTTCGCTCCCAATGCTCCCACGCCCCGCGCTCGCGCTGGCGGAGCCAGCCGCTCACTTAGCGCGACCGCCTTCGGCGGACTGCGCAACAGGCGACCTGATTCGGTAGGTGGGACGTTTGATTTTAGCTGGCGCGGTAACCGGGAGACTCGGTGGATTTCAGATCGGGTCGGTTAGAGTGTTGGCGCTTTTTTAAAATTCCCCTCCTTGGTAAGGAGGGGGAGGGGAGGTCGAAAGAAATATGTTTCAGGGTTGTTTCAGTGATCGTTCGATGATCTCTATTCCCTGGTTCATCTCTTCTTCCGACAGGGTTAGGGGAGGGGCGATCCGGACGACGGTGTTTGTGTGAAGGGTCCAGCCGAGGATCAGGCCTTGGTCGAAGGCCTTTTTCACAAACCGCGCCGTCTGTCGGGCGTCTGAAAGCTCCAGGCCGATCATCATTCCCTTTCCCCGCACATCTCGTATCGCCGCCGTTTTCTTCGCCAGTTTCCAAAGCGCCGCCTGAATTTTCCCGCCGATCCTTTCGGCCCGTTTGGGGAGATTGCGTCTCAGAATCAGGTCGAGGCTCGCCAGTCCGGCGGCGCAGGAGACCGGGTGGCCCCCGAAGGTGGTGACATGCGACAGCGGCGGGTCGGTCGAGAGGCGCTTCATGATCTTGGGGCTGGAGACGAACGCGCCGAGCGGCATTCCCCCTCCCATCGCTTTCGCGAGCGTCAGGATGTCGGGGACGACCTTCCAATGTTCCAGGGCGAAGAGCTTCCCCGTCCGGCCGAATCCGGTCTGAACCTCGTCAAAAATGAGGAGCGCGCCGACCTCGCTGCAACGTCTCCGAAGCGCGGGTAAAAAATCGTCGGCCGGGATTCGCATCCCCCCTTCCCCCTGGATCGGCTCGGTGATCACCGCCGCAATAGAGGAGTCGATCCGGCGGAGGGCCTTTAAATCGTTGAATGGAAGAAAGGCGACGCCGGGGAGGAGCGGCTCGAACGGTTTCCGATAAATCTCCCGCCCCGTGACCGAACAGGCGCCGTGGGTGTCGCCGTGGAAACTCCCCTCGAAACTTATCAATTTCTTTCGGCCGGTGAATTTTTTCGCCAGCTTCAACGCCCCCTCGTTCGCCTCGGTTCCGCTGTTGGTAAAGTAGACTTGGGAGAGCGGTTTCGGCAGAACGGAGGCGAGCCGGGTCGCAAGCGCGACCTGGGGGGCCTGAATATATTCCCCGTAGACCATGACATGAAGATACTTCTCGGCCTGCGCTTGGATCGCTTCCACGACCGCTCGGTTCGTATGCCCGATATTGGCGACGCCGATCCCGGAGATAAAGTCGAGAAAGCGCTTCCCATCCGTCGTATAGAGGTAAGAACCTTCGGCGTGGTCGATCTCCAGCCCGATCGGGCGCGGCGAGGTTTGACAGAGATGTCTGAAAAAATTTCGGCGGAGGGGGGTCACGGATTCTCCAGGTCGACGAACCGGAGAAAGTCGAGGAGGCGGAACCGGCCGTCATGCCGCCACGTCATCGGCGGTTTTTGCATTTTGCCGATGGGACAGAATCGGCCGATCCCCATTTTCGCCAGGGAGAGGACCATTTCCGATCGGCGCTCCATGGGAATCGCGATTCCGGCGGCTTGAAGAAAAGGTCGGACCGCTTCCAACCGGGGCGGTATTTCGGAAAGATGGGAGACCGGTTTGATCCAGACGGTCCGGGCGAGCGGGGAGAGGGCGAAGGAGGGGTCCGGATCATACAGAACCGTCCAGTCGACGCCGGCGGGGGAGGGGAAGACTTTTCCCCCCTTGAGGGGGAGCGCCCCCCGAAGCTGCTGGATCTGCGACGCCTCCTCCTGAGAGATTCTTCCTTTCGGAAGCCGGAACGAGAGGGTGTAGAGCGCTTGAGCGACCCACTGGGCGAACTCCAACGGAGAGGCGGCGCCTCCCTCTTCGATGTAATAAAGATGGGGAGAGAGGCATCCCCGTTGATCGTAGAGCGCGACATCGAGCGCCGCGGCCTCGGCGATCTCCGGGCCGACCGACTCCCGGGCGACGATCCCAAGGCTCAATCGGTTTCCATGGAAGAGGGCCCGGAGGCGCGACGGGATCATTTTCCGGACCTGCTCGATGGTGGGATCGCTTCCATAGACGACGGCCAATTCCGCCTTTTGAAAGGCGGCTTCGGTGATTTCGGAGGAGGCGGGGTCCCAATAAAGAATCGCCAGGGCGCGCGCGAGTTCCGGCCGGCTCTTTTGCAAAGAGCGGGCGAAGAGGACCGGCAAGAGGATTTCTTCCGCGCTGACCTTGGCGAGGTTGGCCGATTTCGCCAAGAGGCCGCAGACCAGGCTGATGACGGAGACGCCCGGAATATTCCCCGGCAGAATATGAGCGGTCAACCGGGGTCCGAAGGCCCGGGTGAATCCGGCGCCTTTGAGTTTGGGTCGAAAATGGTCCAGAAGGGTGATATCTCCCAGCTCCTCTTCCAGCAATTGAAGAAGGACCGGCCGCGTCAGGTTTTTGAAAAGGTCTTCCAGCGCCAGATGGACCATCTCTTTCGAGTCGCCCCCGACGACGGGAAGAAGCGATTCGGCCTCTTGCCGGATCGAGTCGTTCGGGTCGAGCCAGAGCCGGGCGGCGGAGTCGATCCAATCGACGATCTTGAAGATCGACTGTTCGGCCAGCGTCTTTTGGGCGTCGATCAGCCGGTCGGAGATCTCCGCCAATTTCTCAGGGGAAAGAACGGGCGTTTTCAGCGCGAGGCCTTGGAGGTCGAGGGTTTCTTCCTCCAAGTCGATGTCGGAAAGAAAGTATCCTTTCATGGGATTTCATCCCCCTTCAAAGCGCTTTTTTGCAGAAGATCGTCGAGGGTGAGGGAACACCCCTTCAGATCGGCGCCGCTCGCCCGCCCGGCCAGCGTGAACCCGCCGGGCGCCTCCCGCCCGATATCCTCGGATAAAATTGCCGCGGCCGAGTCGATGTTCGCCAGGTCCAGATGGGCCAGCAGGCCGGCCTCCCCCTTCGGCGCCGGCTCCAGCGTGACCGGGTTCAAGACGCGGGTTCGGACCTGCGGCGGGGCGTTGTAAACGCGCGGGGCGGGGCGCCCCGCGACGCCGTCGTAAAATTGGGAGGTCATTTCGGCCATTCCGTATTCGTTGACGCAATATTCAGGGGAGAGCCCCAGCAAGTTTTGGTAAAGGCCGTAAAGCGTCTCCCGCGGAACCTCCCGCGACCTTCCTTTGAACCCGCCGGTGTCCATCAGCCGGCTCCCTTCGGGAAGGCGAACGGGGAACGCCCGCTCCCGGTAAAAGTCGATGAAATGGACAAATGAAAACGAGGTCCCCAAAAGGGAGACCGGCTCTTTTGCTTCGGCCAGATCATAAGCGAGCCGCTCCGATTGAAGCCTCCCCCGCTCGATATAATACCGGCTCTCTTTCGTTCCGCAGGCGCTGCGAACGACCCCAATCATATGGGAGAGGGAAGAATGGGGGGCCTCCTCCGGAGAGGGGATCAGGATCGCAAGGCGCATTTTTCTCCCCTCCGGCATGAGATGTCTTTTGAAATGGGGAAGGATCGCCGCCTCCGACAGATCAAGATCGAAGAGATAATGACGGCTTCGCTCTTGGAGGGTGGTCCCGCTCGAATGGAAGAGGCGCGCCGTTTCAGAAATCGGCCGGCAGGCGATCTCGGCGAATTTAAACCCCTTCACCGGCAAGAAGGGGATCTCTTCCCAACTTTTGACGCAAGTAGGCTCCTTCTTTTGGGAGAGAGAGAACCGCCGGTAAGGAGCGTTGTTTTCGAATTGATATCTGAATAGGCGGAGGGCCAGATCGTTGAAAAGCGCGTCGGAGACCGCCTCGGGCGCCATCCTCATCAACCGGAGAATTTCCTGTTTCATAGATGAGAGATACTATAAGCGTTCATTCCCTGTCAAGCGGACGGCGCCGTCCGGGGGAGGCGCCGTCAGGGGGCTCTCCTTGCGCCGCCTGCTCCGCCCACGCGGTGAGTTGATCCGGATCTTCAACGATCTCCGCCGGAACCTCATAATAGCGCTTCAGCGTCTGTTTGGCGTTCGGGCGGAAGGGCTTCATCCCCCTTTCAAGATAGGAAGGGAGGGTCGCCGGGTCGGTTTTGAAGTAGAGCCGTCCGTTGAAAAGGATTCCGAAAAATATCCCGGTATGATAAAGCCCGTAACCGCCGAACATGGGACGGCATTCGACCTCGCCGAGACCGCGCAGTTGATCCAAGATAAATTCCTTGAAGGTATCATTGTTCATCGCCCTCTCCGAATCCCCTCTTTTTAAGCCTTATACCACGCGGCGGAGGTGGATGTCAAAACGCGCCATTCTTGACATTTGCCGGGGAGGCTTGTATGCTTTGGCTGTATCGAGGTCGAAAGAATGTCTTTCCGCCGAAAATCAAAATGGATCGTTCTGGCCGTCCTTGGGTTGTCGTTTTTCACCCTTTCGCTCGCCAACGCCTGCATGACCCCGGACGCCGCCCCAGGGGCCGATTGCTGCGCCCTGCCGTGCAGGAACGTCTCCTCTCCGGAGCTGGCGAAAAGCTATTGCCATTTATCCGATCAACAACGCTCTCTTCATGCGGCGCCGCAAATTCACCCGCCGGCGCTCTCCGCCGAGAATACGCTTTCCCTGATCGCCGATTCTCTTAAAGCGCCCCCTTTACGCGCTTTATCCTCTCTTGACCCAAACCATCCCATTCAACATCGCTTTGGGGATCTTTGCATCCTCCACCGAGCCCTTCTGCTTTAAAAGTTTGTCCTAACCGAATCGAATAATCATTCTGATTGCGATTGTAGGGGTTCAACAGGTTGAACCTCGCGTTCGGCTCGTCTTCGCAATAATCATAATAGATATTTAAAGTGGAGCTGTCTTTATGAGAAAGCCACTCTTCTTTTTAATCATTTTCTCCGGATTCTTTTGGGGAGAGATCGATCTTGCCGGCGCGGAAGACGAAATTTCCGGCGCGCCCCTCCTGCTGGAGGAGGTCCTTCGAGAGGTCATCGAGCGCAATCCGGATATCTTGGCGGCGAAAGAGAAAGAGCGGGCGGTCGGAGAAAGGGTTGTCCAAGCGCGCGCCTTTGAAGATCCTCAAATCGCCGTGACCCAGTGGTCCATCCCTTCGAATTTCAGCGTCGGAAACGCCGATGAGACCTGGTACACCCTCTCTCAGAGTTTTCCTTTTTTTGGAAAGAGAGGGCTTCGCGGCGGTTTGGCCGATCTGGAACGCCGGATAGCCGATGAAGAATCGCGCGAGGTGGAAAGAAAAATCGTCGCCGCGGCGAAGCAGGCGTATTATGATCTCTTTTTTTCATACAAGGCCTTTGAAATTCATGCCGACCAGGTGGAACTGGCCCGACGATTCTCGCGGATCGCGCAAGAAAAGTTTGCGGTGGGGGAGGCGGGAGCGCAAGACCTGCTGCGCGCCCAGGTGGAGCTTCTCGACCTCACCAATGCCCTCGACACCCTGGAACGGGAGCGCGAAACCGCGGCTGCGCGTCTGAACGCCCTCTTCGATCGCCCTTCCTCTTCTCCACTGGGCGTTCCCCGGCAGCCGCCGGCGCCGTCGTTCGAGCCTTCTCTTGAAGCGCTTCTGTCGGAAGCGGCCGAGAATCGTCCGGAGAATCGATTGCTGGCCCTGACGGCGCGAAAAGGGGAGGAGGCGATCTTCCTGGCGAAGCGGGAATATTTTCCGGACGTAATGGCGGAGGTCGCCTATATGGATATCCACGACGGCCCCAATCGTTGGATGACTTCCCTCAAAATAAATATCCCCTGGATCAATAAGCGAAAATACGACGCCCGCGTCCGGGAGAGCCGGGCGGAACGATCGCGGGCCGAAGCGGGCTATCGCGCCGCCCTCAACGAGACGCAATTTAAGGTCAAGGATCTGTTCGTCAAATTCGAGACGGCCCAACGGCTCGCCCGGCTTTCCCAAGACGGGATCTTGCCGCTGGCGCGGCAGTCGCTGGAGGCGGCGACCATCGGTTATCAGACGAAAAAAAATGATTTTTTGACGCTGATTGAGGCGCAAAAAAATCTCAAAACGTTCGAGATCGCGTACTATCGCGCCCTGATCGACATGCATAAGAACCTGGCTGAATTGGAACAGGTTGTCGGAAAAGATTTTTAAAAATATAAGGAGGGGGAGATGACGAGATGGAATAAATGGGGGATCAAAATGAAACGGGCCCTTCTTCTGGCGGTCCTCCCGGCCGCTTTTTTACTGGCCCTTCAAACGAGGACCCTTGGAGAGAAAAAAGGGGGCGATCCGACCGCCGGCGACGAGGCGCCGGGCCAGGCGGTCGCCAGGCTGAATCCTTCGAAAAAGGAATTGATCGGCGTAAAGGTGGCCGAAGTTCGAGAA
The DNA here is from genome assembly GCA_035293225.1 of Candidatus Manganitrophaceae bacterium. Lineage (GTDB taxonomy): Bacteria > Nitrospirota > Nitrospiria > SBBL01 > Manganitrophaceae > DATDON01. The sequence goes on along the minus strand of DATDON010000261.1, from coordinate 2,971 downwards.
GAAAGGGTGGAAAAAGTGATTCGGGCGGCGGGGCGGATTGTCCCCGATGAGAGGAGGCTCGCCCAGATCAACCTGAGGGTGGAGGGGTGGATCGAAGAGCTCTTCGTCAATTTCACCGGCCAAGAGGTGAAAAAGGGGGAGCCGCTTTTAACCCTTTATTCCCCCGATCTTCTCACCACGCAGCAGGAGTATCTTCTGGCCAGACGGAGCGAGCAAAAACTGGGGGCGAGCCCGCTCATCGAGGTCCGGAAGACGGGAGAGGCGCTTGTGGAGGCGGCGCGAAAAAGACTTCTTTTGTGGAACATCACCGAAGAGCAGATTCAACAGCTCGAGGAAGAAGGGGTTCCTCAAAAATATATGACGGTCTACGCGCCGATCGGGGGGGTCGTGACCAAAAGAGAGGGGACAAAGGGGATGCGGGTGACGCCGGAGACGGCCCTCTATGAAATCGCCGACCTTTCCACCGTCTGGGTCCTCGCCGATGTTTACGAATACGAGCTCTCCTACATTCAAAAGGGGGGAGAGGGGGAGCAGGATGGGACACTGCATGTGCAGGATGGAACAATGCATCTGATCGACGTCGCCGCCTATCCGGGGGAGCATTTTAAGGGGAAGGCCGCCTTTATCGGCCCTGTTTTGAATCCGCAAACCCGGACCGTCGAGGTCCGGCTGGAACTTCCCAATCCCGATTTAAGGCTCAAGCCGGGGATGTTTGCTCAGGTGACGTTCCGATCGGATCTGGGGAAAGGCCTCCTGGTTCCGGAGTCGGCGGTCCTCGACAGCGGCCTCCGCCGGATCGTTTTTGTCGAGAAGGAGACGGGAGAGTATGAACCCCGGGAAATCCAAGCCCGCCGGATCGACGATCGGTATATCGTCGAGAAGGGGCTCTCGCGCGGAGAGAAGGTTGTCGTCTCCGCCAATTTCCTGATCGATTCCGAAAGCAAGCTGATGGCGTCGGCCAACATGATGGGCGCCCTCGGGATGGCCGGCATCCGGATGGAGCAGGCGCAGATGGGCAAAATGGAGATGGGCGGGGCGAAAGGAGAGGGCCGCGGGCCACAAACCAAGAAGGTGGGCGATCTGGTTCTCACCCTCTCCACCGATCCGGCGCCACCGAAAGAGGGGGCGAACCTCCTTCGGTTGAAGATCACCGATCCCTCCGGAAGGCCGGTGGAAGATGCGAACGTCATTTTTTCATATACCATGCCGATGCCGGGGATGAAGGGGGTGAAAGCCCCGGCCTCTTTGAAGAATGATCAATATGAGGCGAAAGCCAAATTCGGGATGGCCGGAACCTGGGAGGTCACCGCCGTCATTGCGCGTCCGGGGAGGCCCGACATCCAGGAAAAGTTTGCGCTGGAAGCGGAAGGGGAGGAGATGGAAGGGATGGAAGGAATGCCGGGAATGTAAAAATCAACCTCAACCTTAGCCGTCACTTTAAATATAGGGTCGCTCATGCTCGCTCAAATCATCGAATATAGCGCCAAAAATAGATTTTTGATCCTTTTTCTCGTTTTCTTTTTGTCGATCTGGGGCGTCTGGGCCATGCGACAGGTCCCGCTCGACGCGATTCCCGACCTTTCGGATGTCCAGGTGATCCTCTATACCGAATGGCCCGGGCGAAGCCCCGATCTTGTGGAAGATCAGATCACCTATCCGATCGTCACCTCCATGATCGCCGCTCCCAAGGTCAAAAATGTCCGGGGGCAATCGATGCTCGGCTTTTCGTTTGTCTACGTCATCTTCGAGGATGATGTCGATATCTACTGGGCCCGAAGCCGGGTGTTGGAATACATGCAGGGGGCGGCCGACAAGCTGCCGGAGGGGGTGACGCCGAGGCTGGGGCCCGACGCCACCGGCGTCGGCTGGGTCTACGAGTACGCCCTGGTCGACCCGTCGGGCCTGCATGACCTCGCGGCGCTCCGGTCTTTTCAGGATTGGACCCTTCGCTACTGGCTCCAGTCGGTCCCGGGGGTCGCCGAGGTCGCCTCCATCGGCGGTTTTGTCAAGCAGTATCAGGTGAATCTCGATCCGAACCGGCTCTCCGCCTATAATATTCCCATAAGGGATGTCATCGAAAAGATCCGGATGAGCAACAACGACGTCGGGGGGCGGGTGATCGAACAGGCCGGCCGGGAGTATATCGTTCGGGGCCGGGGATATATCCGGTCGGTCGACGATTTGAGAAAGGTCGTTCTTGGAACCGATCTGCGCGGGACGCCGGTCCGCGTGGCCGATATGGCCGCGGTGACGATCGGGCCGGACATCCGCCGCGGGGTGGTCGAGCTGGACGGAGAGGGAGAAGTCGTCGGGGGGATCGTGATCATGCGCTACGGCGCGAACGCCCTTCAGGTGATCGAGGGGGTCAAGGACAAACTCAAAGAGATCGCGCCTTCCCTCCCCGAGGGGGTGAAGATCGTCCCGACCTATGACCGCTCCCAATTGATCCACGCCTCGATCGACACCTTGAAGGAGGAGCTGATCAAGCTGGCGGTGGTCGTCAGCGCGGTCACCCTCGTCTTTCTCTTCCATCTTCCGAGCGCGTTCGTCGTGATGATGACCCTCCCCGTGGCGATCCTGATCTCTTTCATCTTGATGAGTTATTTGAAGATCACATCGAATATCATGTCGCTTGGAGGGATCGCCATCGCCATCGGCGCAATGGTCGACGCCTCGATCATTATGGTGGAGAACGCCCACAAGCGGCTGGAAGGCGCCGCAGGGGTCGGAGAAGGAAAAGAGCGGGATAGAGTGGCAATCATCATCTCCGCGGCGCAGGAGGTGGGGCCTTCGCTCTTCTTCGCGCTGCTGATCATCACCGTCGGTTTTCTGCCGGTCTTCGCCCTGCAAGGTCACGAAGGGAGGCTCTTCAAACCGCTCGCGTACACGAAGACGCTGGCGATGTTCTTTTCCGCGCTTCTGGCGATCACATTGACGCCGGTCTTGATGACCCTTTTCATCCGGGGAAAGA
>DATDON010000260.1:0-4372 GCA_035293225.1 Candidatus Manganitrophaceae bacterium | reverse complement strand
ATGGGAGAATCTTCTTCCGTTCGTGGATCATCCGGAGCCGACGCTCAGAGAATACGCGCGGGAGATTTTTCGCCGGCAAGCGCCCTCGCCGTTTCAGGAGATATTGTCGGAGGGGGAGGCGCCCATCTCTTTGGGCGAACTCTCTCCCCCGGATTCCGTCTATCCATCCGCCCATTCTTTGTTAAGGGCTTTGATTCTTTTTGGGCTAAGATATTCCATTTGGACCCTATCCGATCGATCCAGAGAGGAGATTCGACCGATGGCGCAAGCGGATCGATCTCCGCTTGTTCTGGAAGAAATTCGTTTTCTGAACTTCTTCAAGGAGGGCGCAATGACAGAGAGACAACCGGAAGCTCAACCCCAAACCATTACCAGCACGGAGAAGATCCTTTTGCTGAAGTCGGTTGACCTTTTTCGAGAAGTCCCGATTGAGAAACTTTTCTCCCTCGTGGATTCTCTCCTGATTCAAGAGTACGGGTCGGGGGAGACCATCGTCACGCAAGGGGAGATCGGAGACGCGCTTTTTGTGATCGTTTCGGGAAAGGCGCGGGTCGAAAAGCGAAGCGAGGATGGGGGGATATCTCCCATTGCGGAGATAGGAGAAGGCGAAGCGTTCGGAGAAATGTCGATCTTGGATCGGGAGACCCGCTCCGCCACCGTGAGGGCGTTGGAGGCGACCCGGCTACTCTCGCTGCAAGGGGACGACTTTCGGAGACTCGCAAAGGAAGATCCCGAAATCGGTCTGGAAGTGGCCGCCACGCTGAGCCGCCGTCTGCGACGCGCGTAGGGGACGCGAACGTAAGCGCCCTGCGGGCGATCTTTTTATGCGGTCCACAACCGAGTAGCGTAAAGCGCGTAACATGACATATTAGAGTTTTTTAATAACATGATAGACGCGTGACGGCGGCCAGAAAATTTTCTGTTAAAGCCGGGTTTGAGCGGAAATGAAGATGAACATAGCTCGCCAACGCATTTTTATACTGAAAACCGGACGGCGGCGGTCCCCCTTCTTTTCTGGGTTTCGCCTCATAAACAGATCGGATATTCGATTGGCCCTGAGGCGCCTCCGTTAACTCCGAATAGTGAAATTCATGTCCGCGGGCCGTCTCCCCGGCCTTGCCTAAAAGGCAATCCTCTTTCAACTTGATCTCCACATAGCCGAGCGCTTTTCTTTTTTTGAGCATCCGGGCCTTCATCGGAAAGAGGCCGACCAGAGGATAAAAATCGCCTTGGCGGTCGATCACCCCTTCGGTCAGATAAATCAATCCGCCGCATTCGGCGTAGATCGGAAGTCCCGCTTCAGATTTTTCCCTTATTTCATTGATTAAATTAGTATTTTTAGAGAGTCTCTCCGCGTAAAGTTCCGGGTATCCCCCTCCAAAATAAAGGCCCTGAATAGAAGGGGGAAGCGCGGCGTCTTGGACCGGACTGAACTCGACGATCTCCGCCCCTTGTTCTTCCAGAAGATCCAAATTGTCCTGATAGTAAAATGAGAAGGCGGCGTCGCGCGCGATCCCGATTCGAACTTTTTCCCCGGAACGCGTCGAGCCTTTTTTCGGGGCCGGAACGGACCGACATTCCGAAGCGATTCGAAGAAGGCGATCCAGGTCGATCCCTTCTTCGATCAAGGTCGCCAGCAGGTCAATGAACCCGGCGGAAAGGGTCTCCTCCGCTTGAAGAAGACCGAGGTGGCGCTCCGGCAATGCAAGCTTCGGCTCGCGGGGAACCGCGCCAACTATTTCGATCTTTGAGCGATCGGCCGACGCCGCCCGAAGGAGATCGACATGGCTTGCGCTTCCGACCCGGTTGAAGATCACGCCGCGGAGACGAAGCTCAGAGTCGAAATTCTCATACCCTAAAAGCGTAGCCCCCACGCTCCGCGACATCCCCTTGGCGTCGACCACCAGAACGACCGGAACGCCGAGCCACTTCGCCATCTGCGCGGCGCTCCCCTCTTCGGTCGTCCCAAAACCGTCGAAGAGCCCCATCGCCCCCTCGATGATCGTAATGTCCGCCTCCCCGGCCGATTTGCAAAAGAGGGCGCGATTAACCTCTTTCGACAGCATCCATCCGTCGAGATTCCGGGACGGGATTCCAGTGACCGCCGCATGATATCCGGGATCGATGAAGTCCGGCCCGATCTTAAACCCCTGGACGCGTAGGCCGCGCTTGCGAAAGGCCGCCATCAATCCGATCGTGACGGTCGTCTTTCCAACCCCGCTCTGCGTTCCGGCGATTAAAATAGCCTTCATAAGACCCGCCCACCTCCCCCTATCCCCTCCTTCCGAAGGAGGGGAAGGGGGGTCGCTCACCCATTGACCAATTTCACGACGATATTGTCTTGATAGTAGTCGATGATGTTCAGGGCCGCGTATTTTTGTTCGATCCGAAAGAGGGCCGACGGCGGCTGACAGAGGGCGTCGGCCAGGATCATCCGATTGACGCCGCCGTGCGCGACGATCGCAATCTCCTCGCCGGGATGTTTCCGAAGGATCATTTCCAGCGCTCCGAGCGCGCGCCCCCCCACCTCGCGGTAGGTCTCTCCCCCTTCGGGTCGGCATTCGGAGGGGTCTCTCAGCCAGTCCGCCCATCTCTCCGGATGGCGCGCCGACACCTCTTGCGCGGTGAGCCCTTCCCAATTCCCAAAATTCTTCTCCCGCAGCGCCGGCAGATTGAAGAGGGGAACCGACCGGGCCTTGGCGATCGCTTCGCCCCCCCGGACGCTTCGCTGAAGATCGCTCGTGTAGACCGCCGCGATCGGATGGGAGGAGAGCCGCTCCGCCACCTCTTCCAATTGCGAAACGCCGCGCGGCGTCAATCCGACGTCGCTCTGGCCGTTGAAGCTCTTTCGTTCAAAAGTGGTCACCTCTCCGTGGCGGATCAGATAGACGCGGGTCGGCCGGTCTTCGGGTAAAAAAGGAAAACGGATCATGCGGCGCCGTCCGGTCGATAAAATGAATAGAGGAGGATCAAAAAAAGGGCTTCCGCCCCCTCGCCCAAGGCCCCGAGGCAATCCCCGGTGATCCCTCCCATCTTCCGAACCATCCGGCGAACGAACAAGATCGAGACCGCCGTCAACCCCATCCCGATCATCAATCCTTTATATTGAAAAAGAAAAAAAATTCCAAAAACAAAGAAGGCGAAGGCGCCCGCTCCCGCCTGAAGGGGGACCTTCCCGATGAACGCCTTTCCGAGGCCGCTGTCGCGGGGATACTCTGAAAAATAGGCCGCCGGGATCATCATCGATCGCCCGATGAACGGAAAGGCCAGCAGGCCCTTCCATCGAACGGCGTCGGGAAGGTTGCTGAGCGCCAGCAATTTGACGGCCAAAAGGAAAAAGAGGGCGACCACCGCGGCCGAGCCGATCCTCCCGTCGCGCATGATCCGAAGACGCTCTTCCGGCGTCCCTCCTCCCGCCAGGCCGTCGACGGTGTCGGCGAATCCGTCGAGATGGATCCCTCCCGTCAACAGCGCCAAAATCAGGAGGAGAAAGAGGCTCGACATCGTTTTCGGGAAAAAAGGGGAGAAAACGCCGTCGGCCAGAAGGAGGAGCCCCCCCAAGGCCAATCCGACCAGCGGGAAATAGAGGGCGGAGGCCCCCATCCGTTCCATCTCAAATGGGGTCTTCACGGGGAGCGGAATGATCGTCAAAAAATGCCAGGCGGTCAGAAACGATTTCATAAGATATCGTCATTCGTTAATCGTGATTCGTTATTCGTTAATCGTAAGCAAGGAAGGGGGTTTTTACGTTTAACGATGACCGACGCACCGTTTAACGTTCCCTCTCCGACACCCCGGCCTCTCCAAAGGTCGCCATCTCCATCAAAATTTTCAGGCTCGCATCGATCAGCGGCGTCGCCAGCGCGCTCCCCGTCCCCTCCCCCAGCCTTAAATTCAGGTCGAGGAGGGGGGACAACTCCATTTCACGCAGGATAATCCGATGGCCCCCTTCCATCGACTCATGCGACGCGAAGAGGTAGTCCTTGACGGAGGGCTTCATCTTCACGGCGACGAACGCGCCGACGGTGGAGATAAAACCGTCGATGACTACGGGAATCCTTCGCGCGGCGGCCCCGACGATCAGACCCATGGTCGCGGCAATCTCCAATCCCCCCACTTTCATCAAGACATCGAGGGGATTTTGGGGATCGGGCCGATTGACCAGAATCGCCCGTTCGATCACCTCGATCTTCCTTTTCAGCCCCGCGTCGTCCAGGCCGGTCCCCCGTCCGGTGACGAGCTTCAACGGCGCTCCGGTGAGAACCGCTGTGATCGCGCTGCTGGCGGTCGTATTGCCGATCCCCATCTCTCCGACGCCGATCAGATCGACCCCTTCGATCGCCGCCTCTTCGGCCAAATCGAGGCCGACCTC
>DATDON010000259.1:0-7049 GCA_035293225.1 Candidatus Manganitrophaceae bacterium | reverse complement strand
GAGTCCCCACGGCAAATGAATTAAAGTTCGCTACATAAAGACGATCTCGGGAGGGATCATAAAAGAAGGAAGCGGGTTGCTCCAGCGACGTGCCGGAGCCGGAATTGATTTTGGACGGCGTGACATTCCCGTCCAAGGAATAGATCAAAATATTATTCGCCGTCGTGTTGGAGATATAAAGAATGTCCCGCGCCGGATCGTAAGCGGCGCCCGACGGGTTGGCCAGGCCGGTTTTGTCCCCGGAAAGGGTCGCGTCGGGGGTCAAGTCGCAGAGGGCCGCGGCGCAGCGGGCGTTGAAATTATTAAAGAGGGTGACCGCGACGCTCCCGTTGTTGGTGTTGTTATTGTTCACGACATAAACCCGGTCGAGGGAGGGGTCGACTTCAATCCCGACGGGCTGCGACAACTTGGTATTCGGCCCGAAGAGCGCCCGCTCCGGAATCTCCCCGCCCGATCGGGCGGCGGCGTTTTCATAAACGAGAACCGCCGGCAGGTTTCCCCCCGTGTTGACGACGTAGAGACGGTTGTTGACGGCGTCCGAGAAGAGGCCCATCGGAACGTTCAGCATGCTTTCAAGCCGGGCCGCGTCGGAATGAGCGGTGAGGGTTCGGGAGGGCGCCATATTTCCTTGGGTCGAGGTTTGCGAGGCGCCGTCATATACCAAAATAGAATTGGCCCCGGCGTTTGAGACGTAGAGGATATCCCGTTGCGCATCGACGGCGAGGGCCCGCGGCAGATCGAGGGTCGTCGCGGCCCCTAAAATCGTCCGGCAGGGGGGGATGTTTCCGTTCAAGGTATTTATTTGGGGACAGTCTTTTTGAAAGACCGCGATCGCGTTGGCGCCCCTGTTCGCGACGTAGAGCCTCTCCCGGGTCGCGTCGTAGGCGATTCCCACCGGTTGATTGAGCCCCGTGTTGGGGCCGGAGATCACCCGCGTGGCGGCGGCCGAGTCGACGGGCGGATTCAACGCGGCGGCGTTCTCGAAAATCAGGATGGCGTTGTGGTCGGTGTTGGCGACATAGAGTGTATCGTTGGCCCGGTCGAGAAAAATCCCGGTGGGGCCGGTGATCGTTTCGGGAAAGCGGCGGGTGGGGGGGGTATTCCCTTCCGTGAAGAGCGCCCGGTCGAAGGCGAGGAGGCTCCCGTCCCCTTTGTTGGCGATGTAAAGTTTCCCCTCCTTCGCCGCCGGGACTGGGATGTTATTCTGATCCTCTTTTCCGGTGATCTTTCCACAGCCCCCCGTTCCCAATAACCATAATAAGGTTATTGCGATCACCCGCCCAACAGGACGGTTCAGGCGGGTTTTCCCTATCTTGCAGTCGGTCATGGGCCTATTATTTTTTAAAAAAAGAGTCCTGTCAAGTTAAAACGATGAACATCACTCGTGTATGTTCATAACAAGGTTGTCGATCAGGCGGACCGCCCCGATCTTCACCCCCCCCAGGAGAACGACCCGGCCGGCGATCCGATCGATCGGCTCCAGGGTTTCGGGATCGGCGAGGGCGATGTAATCGATCTTCGCGCGCGCCTCCGACCGGATCACCTCCTCCATCCGCTGGATCACCCTCCGGCTCTCCCGCTCCCCTTCCCGGATGAGCGCCTCCCCGTTCCGGAGGGCCTTGTATAAAACGGGGGCCGCTTTCCGCTCCTCGGCCGAGAGCCGCTGATTGCGCGAACTCATCGCCAGGCCGTCCTTTTCACGGAGGGTGGGACAGATCCGGACGGAAAGGTCGAAGGCGAGGTCGCGGACCATCCTCAGGATCACCCGGGTCTGCTGATAATCTTTTTGGCCCAGATAAACCCGGTCGGGGCGGACGATCTGAAACAGCTTCGCCACCACCGTCGCGACCCCACGGAAATGCCCCGGCCGGCTCGCCCCCTCCCATCGGCGGCCGACCCCCTCCACTTCGACGAACGTTTGATGCCCCGGCGGAAACATCTCCTCGACCGAAGGCGCCCAAAGAAGATCGGCGCCGGCCGACGCGGCTTTTTTCCGGTCGCCCGGAAGATCCCGCGGGTAAGTCTTAAAATCCTCCTTCGGCCCGAACTGAAGGGGATTGACGAAAAGGGAGACCACCACGCAGCCGCATTCCCGTTTGGCCCGCCTGATCAGGGAGAGATGCCCCTCATGGAGAGCGCCCATCGTCGGGACCAGGCCGACCTTTTTCTTTCCTCTCAGAGGCGCCAAGATCTTTTGCAGGGTTTGAATCCGGGAGACCGTTTTCATCCGCCCCCCTTTCGCTGAAGAGGTCTGTCCGATTCTTTTAACGGGTCGGATGGTAATACTCTTTCCCCTTCTTCATCTGTTTGATTTGAGCGACCAGATCGGCCAAATCGGAGGGGTCGTTCACAAAATCGATATCGCTGGTCTGAACAACCAGGAGAGGGCTCTCGTCATAATGAAAGAAAAAGCGGTTGTAGGCCTCGTTTAAACTTCGAAGATAGTCGGGGCGAATCTCCTTTTCATAGGGACGGCCCCGCTGGTAGATCCGTTCCAGGAGCGTCTGCGCGTTCGCCTGAAGGAAGATGACCAGGTCGGGCTTCGGAACCTTTGGATTGAGAAGTTTGTAAATCTGCTCATACAACACCAGCTCTTCCTCCCGAAGATTCATATAGGCGAAGATCCGGTCTTTCGGAAAGAAATAGTCGGTGAGGGTGGTCTCCGAAAAGAGACTTTGCTGCGCCAGCTCCTCGAGCCCCCGAAAGCGGGAAAGGAGGAAAAAAAGCTGGGTCTGGAAGGCCCATTTTTCAGGGTCTTGATAGAACTGCGGGAGGAACGGGTTTTCTTCAACCTTCTCCAGGAGAAGCTCCCCCTTCAGGTCGTGCGCCAGGAGTTGGGCCAGGCTCGTTTTCCCCACCCCGATGGGGCCTTCGATGACGATCAATCTTTTTTGGCTCATGGCTCAGACCGACTCCCATCCCGGCGCAAACTTCTTCTCGACCCTGGAGCTTGTTTTCAGCCGGCGGAGAAGACTTTGCGCCGATTCGTGAAGGAGAGGATGAATGAAGTCCGGAGCGATTTCGGCGAGCGGGATCAGGACGAAAGGGCGTTCGGCGGCGGCCGGATGGGGAAGGGTCAGCCCCGGCCGATTGACGACCTCTTGATCGTAAAAGAGGAGGTCGAGATCAATCGTCCGGGGGCCCTTGGGGAACTCCACTTTTTTTCTCAGGCGATTTTCGATCGATTGGCAATCGTTTAAAAGTTGATCGGGCGCGGCGGTGGTTTGAATCTGAACGACGGCGTTATAAAACCATTCTTGCTCCAAAAACTCCATCGGCTCCGTCTCGTAAAGAGAAGATACTTTGATGATCTTGATGGCCGGGTTTTCTTGAAGCCGCCCGACCGCCTCTCTGCAGAGCGCCAACCGGTCCCCCAGGTTGGAGCCGATTCCGATAAAGGCAAGGGCCTCTTTTTTATTCGCCCTTTCCGGCCCCCGCTTTTCAGCCACGAATCCCGGCCTTCTCCATTCGGTGGAGCGCCTCTTCCAGCCGCTCTTTTTGAACCGTCAATGTCATCCGGATATATCCCTCTCCGGCGGCTCCAAACCCGTTTCCAGGGGTGGTGACGATGGCCGTCTTCGATAAAAGAAGCGCGGTGAAATCGGAGGAGGAGACCGACGGGGGGGTCGGAATCCAGACATAAAAACTGGCCGCCGGCGGGGCGACCTTGAACCCGAGCTTTTGAAGGCCGGGAATCAAAATGTCCCGGCGCTCCTGATAAATCTTCCGGATCGTCTCCACGACCGAATCGTCCAACTCGATGGCGGCGATTCCGGCCTCTTGCACCGCCTGGAACACCCCCGAATCGAGATTGCTCTTCACCTTTCCGAGCGCGGCCAAGACCTCCCTGTTTCCGACGGCGAACCCGATCCTCCAACCGGTCATGTTATAGGTCTTCGAGAGGGAATGGAACTCGATCCCGACCTCCTTGGCGCCGGGCGCCTCCATGAAGCTGACCGGCCGCTTGCCGTCGTAGAAAATTTCGGAGTAGGCGGCGTCATGAGCGACGATGATATTATAATGCCGCGCAAAATCGACCACCGTTTGAAAAAACCGCTTATCGGCCGTCGCGGCGGTCGGATTGTTCGGAGAGTTGATAAAAAGGATCTTCGCCCCTTTCGCCGTCTCGGAGGGGATGGAGGACAAATCGGGGAGAAAACCGTTTTCAGCCCTCAGCGGGATGAAATGCGATTTCCCCCCCGCGAAAAGCGTCCCGGCATGATAGACCGGATAGCCCGGGCTCGTCATCAGCGCCGTGTCGCCCGGATTGATGAAGGCGAGCGGGAAATGGCCGATCCCCTCCTTCGATCCGATCAGGGTGAGGACTTCGCTTTCCGGATCGAGCGCGACCTGAAACCGGCGCTGATACCAGTTCGACACCGCCCGCCGGAAAGTGAGCATCCCTTCATACGAGGGATACTGGTGATTCCGGGGATCGTCGGCCGCCTTTTGAAGCCGCCGAATGATCGGCGCCGGGGTCGGCAGATCGGGGTCGCCGATCCCGAGATTGATGATATCTTTCCCCTGGCGGATCGCTTCCTGCTTCATCTTATCGATCGCCGCGAAAAGATAAGGAGGAAGGTTTTTAATCCGGTCCGCCGGTTGAACTTCTATCTGCTTCACGCATCTCCTCTCTGTTGAAAACACGTTATAAGGGAAAAATCTTTTACGTTTGACGTTTGATGCAGTCGTAAGAGATATGAAAAAACACATTCCAGTCATTCCCGTATAAACGAGAATCCAGTCTCTTTAGATAGTTATGCCCCCTCTGGATTCCCGCTTTCGCGGGAAGGACGATTTTTTACAAGTTCATCAACGTTTAACGTATAACGAATAACGTTTAACGATTTTTCAGGTTCAACACATCCATCATATCGTAAAGGCCCGGTTGCCGTTCCGCCACCCACCGCGCGGCCAAGAGGGCGCCGCGGGCGAAATTATCGCGGCTCTGCGCCCGGTGGGCCAATTCAATCCGCTCTCCGGGGCCGGCGAAAATCACAGTATGCTCTCCGACCACATCTCCGGCGCGCAAACTTTGAATTCCGATCTCCCCGCTCGGCCGCGGGCCGATCGTTCCTTGACGGGCGAAGCGGCCGACCCGCGGGAGGGACGTTCCCCGCGCCAGCGCCAGAACCTCCCCCATCCGCAGCGCCGTGCCGCTCGGAGCGTCTTTCTTCTGGCGATGATGGATTTCAAAAATCTCGATATCATACGCCTCTCCCAGCGCGACGGCGGCGTCGGCCAACAGCTTGAGCATGACATTCACCCCGACGCTCATGTTCGGAGAGAGGACGATTGGAATTTTCTGGGCCGCCTTCGCCAATTTTTTCTCATCATCGGTCGTGAAGCCGGTGGTTCCGATCACAACCGGCTTCTTCTTGGAAAGCGCCTCCTGAACGATAAGAAGGGTCGTCTGCGGAGAGGTAAAATCGACGATCACCTCCCCTTCCTCGGCCGCCTTCTTCATCCGGTCCGACACCATCACGCCCCACTTGCCGACCCCGATCAGCCCCCCCGCGTCTTTTCCCACCGACGGATGGCCTTTTCTTTCGAGGGCGGCGCCGAGCGTCAAATCCTCCTGCTGATAGAGGCTGTCGAGAATGGCGCGCCCCATGCGACCCGCCGCGCCTGTAATGGTCAGTTTCATGCGTCTCCTTGTATGTGGGGGCCTATGTGGCGAATTCGTTAACCGTTAAACGTGATTCGTTATCCGGAAAGAAAGGTTCTTACGTTGAACGAATATCGTTTCACGAATAACGTCTTTTGCCCCTGACACCCTGACCCCTGTCCAGAAGGCCGTAGTTCTTCATCGCCTTTTGGAGTTTTTTCAAGTTCTCTTCGGACATCCGGCAGAGGGGGAGGCGGACCTCGTCGGAGCACTTTCCCATCAGGGCGAGGGCGGCCTTGACCGGAATCGGATTGGTCTCTAGAAAGAGCGCCGCGTGAAGCGGAAAAAGACGATCGTGCCGTCTCTTCCCCTCGGCGTAATCGCCGCGCAAGGCCGCGTTCACCATCCCGGACATGTCGGAGGGGACGATATTGGCGGTCACCGAGATCACCCCTTTTCCGCCGACGGCGAGGGTCGGGAGGGCGGTGAAGTCGTCGCCCGATAAAATGGTCAAGCGGTCGCCGCAATGTTGGACCAGCTCGCTGATCTGTTGAAGAGAGCCGGTCCCCTCTTTGATTCCGACGATGTTGTCGAATTCCATCAGCCGCGCCACCGTCGCCGGAAGCATATTCACGCCGGTCCGGCCCGGAATATTGTAAAGGATCAACGGGAGATCGACCCCCCTCGCGATCGCCTTATAATGCTGATAGAGCCCTTCCTGCGTCGGCTTATTGTAATAGGGGGTGATCAGCAGGGCCGCCGACGCGCCTGCCGATTTGGCGTGCAGGGTGAGCGCGATCGCCTCTTCGGTGCTGTTCGAGCCGGTCCCCGCGATCACCGGAATCCGCCCGCCGACCATCTTCACTGACCATTCGATGACCCGCTTGTGCTCTTCATGACTGAGGGTCGCCGACTCTCCGGTGGTTCCGCACGGCACAATCCCATGCGTCCCCGACTGAAGATGAAAATCGATCAGCGCCCCGAAGGCCTTCTCATCCAATTTCCCTTTTTTAAAAGGGGTCACAATCGCGACCAGCGAACCCTGAAACATCGCAAACCTCTCTGCTTGAAAATACGTTAATCGTTAACCGTTAAACGTTAAACGGAAAGTTGCATGGAGGACCTCACGTTTAACGAATAACGATTCACGAATCACGTCCCTCGCTCCTACAACAGCGCCTCTTCCTGAAGCTCTCCTTTATAGATCACCCGGGCGTCCCCCTCTAAAAAAATTTCCGTGAAGACGCGCCCATTTTGTTGGAATCGAACCCCCAGCCGGATCTCTCCGCGGGTCAGGAGCGAGACGGGAGAGGCGGCCTTCCCCAGGGCCGCCGCGATGAGGACCGCGGCGATCGCGCCGGTCCCGCACGCGAGGGTTTCATTTTCCACCCCCCGCTCATAGGTCCGGATCTTCAGGTTGTTCCGGTCGATGACGCCGACG
>DATDON010000258.1:0-2095 GCA_035293225.1 Candidatus Manganitrophaceae bacterium | reverse complement strand
ATTACGCGGTGAGCCAATTTAACCGCGTGACGCAGGCCAGGCGCCAACCCGGTTCCCTTTTCAAGCCGTTCGTTTACCTGACCGCTTTTGAGGAGGCGGTCAATGGAGGAGAAGCGTACACCCCCATCAGCCAGATCGAAGACGCGCCGCTCACCCTTCAGGCCGGGGGGAGAGAGTGGACTCCCGAAAACTATGATAAGAATTACATGGGGATGGTCACCCTACGCGCCGCCTTGGAGCGCTCCCTCAACGCCGCTACGGTCCGTCTTTCGCAAGAGATCGGGATCGATAAAATTATTGTGACGGCGCGCGCGCTGGGGGTGAACAGCCCTTTGAGGGATCTCCCCTCATTGGCGCTCGGCGCGTCCGAATTGACCCCGCTCGAGATCGGGGCGGCGTACGCGGCGCTGGCGAATCTGGGGATCAAACACGATCCCCTTTTCGTGGAGGGGGTGATCGATCCCTCCGGACTGAGACTCGATTTCCCGGAGGCGTCTGAAGAGATTCGTCCTCAGGGGATGTCCCCCCAAGCGGCCTTTTTAGTCACTCATCTTTTAAGAGGGGTGATCGAAGAAGGGACCGGCCAGGGGGTGAGGCGGCTCGGGTTCGATCGCCCCGCGGCCGGAAAGACCGGGACCACCAGCGAGGAGCGGGACGCCTGGTTCGCCGGCTACACCCCCGATCTGGCGGCCGTCGTCTGGATCGGGTTTGATCAAAATGAGCGGATCGATTTGACCGGCGCCGCGGCGGCCCTTCCTGTTTGGACCGCTTTTATGAAAGAGGCGGTTTCAGGCTATCCAGTCGCCGACTTTACCCCCCCGGAGGGGATTGTTTTTACGAGGGTGAATTCAAGCGGAATCATCTGTCATGACGGAAAAGAAGAGGCCTTTATCGAAGGAACGGAACCGACACAATCATGCGGAGGGAAAGTTTTTAAATGGTTCGAAAAATTATTCTTCTGATGGTCTTCTGGTGGGCCGGGGCGTTGGGTTGCCAGAAGGGGGGGGCGGAGATTGTGATCGGGGTGGCCGGTCCGATGACGGGAGATCAGAGCAAGCTGGGAGGGGATATCGAGCGGGGCGCCCGTTTGGCGGTCGATGAATGGAACGCGCGGGGTGGAATCTCCGGAAAGAAGATTCGGCTGGAAGTCGGGGATGATCAGCATGATCCGAAACAGGCGGTCTCCATCGCGAATAAAATGGTCAATTCCGGCGTGATCGGGATGGTGGGGCATTTTAATTCGAGCGCCTCGATTCCCGCCTCTTCCGTTTATCATGCGGCGGCGGTTCCGATGGTTACGCCGGCTTCCACCAATCCGCGGTTGACCGATCAGGGATTTTGGAATGTCTTTCGGGTCTGCGGCCGGGACGACCAACAAGGGAAAGTGGCCGCCGATTTTATCGCCCAAAAACTGAAGGCAAAGCGGGTGGCGATTCTCCATGACAAGACGACCTACGGCCAAGGTTTGGCCGAAGAGGTGCGGAAAGGCCTCGCCTCTTATCAAAGAGAAGGGGTGGAAGTGGTCTCTTTCGACGGCGTCGCGCAGGGGGACAAAGATTTCCGCGGCATTCTGACCTCGATCAAAGGAAAGAGGCCGGAGATCTTTTTTTTCGGAGGGGTCTTTCCGGAAGGGGGGCTCTTGGCCAAGCAGGCGAAAGAGGTCGGGCTGACGGCGCCGATGATGAGCGGAGACGGGGTGATCGACCCCAAGTTTATTGAAATCGCCGGCGCCGCCGCGGAAGGGGCCTACCTCACATTTACCCCCGATCCTGAAAAAATCCCCCAAGCGAAGGGGTTTTTGGAAAAATACAAGGCGCTTTATGGAGAAGAGCTCGCCCCCTACGCCATTTACGCCTATGACGCGGCCAACATTCTTCTGTCCGCCGTCGCCCAGGCGAACAGCCTGGATGGAAAGAAGATCGCCGACGTCCTCCGCCGGATAAAGTATGACGGCGCCCTCGGCCACATCGAGTTCGACGGGAAGGGAGACGTGGAAAAGTCCCCTTACATCGTCTGGATGACGAAGAACGGCCGGTTTGAAGAGTTTTGGAAACCGGAAGGGTAAGGGGGGCCTCCGGAATATGGACATCATCCT
>DATDON010000257.1:0-5003 GCA_035293225.1 Candidatus Manganitrophaceae bacterium | reverse complement strand
TTTAAGGGCGCGCTCGTTGAAGTCATCGTCCCGGAGGCCGGCGTTGACCTTCAGATCGCTGACTTCAAACAGGGTCCGATGTCCGTTTTGAACATTGGTCACTTCCGTCTTTTTCCAGACGGAAAACTTATCGAGCGTCTGCCACTCTATGATTTGTCTTTTGAGCAGTTTGTCGTTCCGATCATAGTAATCGATCTTCAAGACCGTGGCGTTTTCTTTGGAAATCCACGAAATTTTCTTACTGTACAGACTCTCCTTCTCTTTCGGAGCGCTCTCGATGACATAGGTCGGAACCCCCTGGTAACGTTCCTCTTTAATAAGGCGGTGTTCGTCTTCGTCGATGCGCCGCTGCCCCATATCGCCGAAGGTCAGGTCCGAACCTAAAAAAGCGTCGTTTTGGTCCCGGACGGATATCCGACGGACCATTCGAAGAGCCGGAAGATAAAGCCAGAGATCGTCCAATTTGTTCTGCTGAGCGTAGTCCCAAATCAGAAAAGAGATGCCCCGTGAATCGGGCGGAAATTCGGTAATGAGGAGGGTTTTGCTGTCGAATCCTTCCTGGCCGCGGTAATTTTTCCAGTAACGGTCCGCCACGATCTTCTTCTTCGATCCGTCCTTCTCTATCAAGGTCAAGGTGACGGTGTTCTTCTGGTCTTGAATCTGATAGATCAGCTCTCGCGACTTTTGAATGATCTCCATTCCGCCGAGCCCCTTTTGAGGAGCCGACCCTTCCTGCGCCGAGAGGGAAGCGACGCTTCCCCATAGGATAGAAAGAACAATAAAAATGAAGAGATTTCTTTTCTGAATCATTACCAAACTCCTTTGATTGATCATATCGGCTACGGCTTTTCTCCCACCAAAACGGTAAATGGGCTGGGAGGAGGCAAGTGGATCGGCTTGATCTTTCTAAAGCCGACCTCCATCATCCAGTCCGCAATCTCCTTTTCGGAATACGCGGCGCCCCCGGGGGTGTGGATCAATTGGTTGACGCCGATCAACGCTGAAAGCATCGGCCCCGTTTTTTCCGGGTTCAGCATTTGATCTTGAACGAGGATCAACCCTTTGGAGTCGACCGCCTCAAACGCCTTCCGGAGGATCTCTTTGTTGACCTGCGGCGATTCCTGATTGAACATCGACGAGAGAAGAACGCTGTCGTAGCCCGATCCGAACGAATCGGTCAGGTAGCTTCCGGGCTTACGGTGAATCCGCCCTTCCATTTGGAACGACGCGACAATCTCCCGCGTGACCTCCAACGTCTGGGGAAGGTCAAAAACGGTCGCCGACAGGTTCGGGTTGCGCTGACAGAACTTGATGCAAAACGTGCCGGGGCCGCCGGCGACGTCCAACAGATGTTTTCTCTTTGAGAAATTAATCTTGCCGGCAAGAAGCTCCCCCTGCGCGATCGCCCGGTAATGCATCCCGTAGATGTACGCGCGCAACGCCTCCGGCCCCTGATCGTGCGGTTTTTCGACCACCGGACGGCCGGTCGCGACCGCCTGATGAAGGTCGCCCCAAGCGCCGTACCAACTGTCGAACATCGACACGATCCCCCCTTGGTATCTCGGACTGTCTTTCACCAAAAAGGTCTTGGAGAAAGCCGTATTGCCGTACTTCCCGTCTTTCCGATCCAACAGGCCCAAGGAGGTGACCGCGATCAACAATATTTCCATGCCCCGGGGATCGGACTGGGATTCGCCGGCCAATTCGACCGCGGTCTTGGGACGCTCCTTCAATCGGTTGAAAACGTCAAACCGCTGCGCGGCGTGCAACACCTTCGATTGCCAGTAGGCGGAGCTGATGCTCATCACGCGCATCGGATCGAGCCCGTTTTTAACGCTTTTCCGCTTGGATTTTGCCGGAGAGGTCTTTTTTGAGGTTTTTTGAGCGCTCTTTTTTTTCTTCACGGGTTCTCCTTGTAAAATAATTCGGGTCGTAGTGAAAAAAAGATCAGATTGGGCCAACTGGAAGTATATTCGATTTGGGTCATGGAGCCGTGCCCGATCACCAGACGTTTGATGTTGTCCAGCGGCGCCCCCAGCGCGGCCGCAACGATCGTCCGGATGGGGCCGACATGAGTCACCACCAAGAGGGTTTGGCCCGCGTGCCGGGAGAGGAGGAGTTGGATCGTCTCATCGACACGCTTGGAAAAACCGATCAGCGATTCCCCCTCGGAAGGGGTAAAATTCAAAAAATCCCGTTTCCAGGCCGACCATTCCGAGGGATATTTTTTCTGGACCTCCTCCGCCGTCAGCCCGCCCCATGCGCCGAAGCTCCGTTCCCGTAATCCATCGAGCGTTTCATTGGGAGAGCCGAGCGCCTTGATCAGAGGCTCGGCGGTCTCCCGCGTCCGGCGCGAAGGGCTGACATAGATCGCGGCGACCGGCTTGCCTCCAGGATGGGGCGCTTCACGTGCCAGAAGGTCGGGCCAGACGGAAGCCTGTCGCAATCCCGTTTCGTTGAGGGGAGGATCTTCGATCGTGTCGCAATAGTATCGATTTTCCGGGTAATCGGTCGCTCCGTGGCGGAGGAACAAAAGGGTTGTGGCGATCTCCTTCGTTCTCATTTAAGAGCGATCCTGATTAAAAATAAAGACCGCGAACAGGACGGAGGCGATCGAAAAAAATGCAAGAACCGCCATGCTCATCCAAAAAGAGGGAAGCAAGACGCCGTGATAACAGGCGCGGACCGCCTCCACCCCGTAGGTCGCCGGGTTGAATCGGCTGACGATTTGCATCCACCGGGGCATAAAATCAATCGGAACCAAGGCGGGCGAGAAAAAGAGAAGGGGCAAGGTCAACATATTCCCCATCACCACCAACGGCTCTTCGCGTTTGAGAATCATGGCCAAGGCGTTTGAAACGGCGGAAAACCCGATCGCCAACAGAAGAACCGCGACCCAGACCCACAGGATCCCTCCCCCCCTGGGAAGACCGGCGCCCAAAAAAGCGGCCACAACCACCAAAAGAAAAACCTGAACCACGACCGTGAAACCGGTATGGAGCAGCCGGCTCATGACGATCGAGGAGCGTGAGACCGGCGCGACCAAAAGCTTTTCCATAATCCCGAACGTCAAGTCGCGCAGGAGATTGACGCCCGACCAGGACGATCCGAAGAGAACGGTCATGACGATGATTCCGGGCGCCAAAAACTGAACATAATTTCCTTCTGGAAATCCGGGAAGCTGGGCCAGACTTTTGAAAAGTTGACCGAAAATAATGAGCCAGAGGAGCGGTTGGACCAATCCAAAAAAGGTCCAGATCGGCATTCTCCAGGTCATCAAAAGATATTTATTGAAAAGGACGAAGGTGTCGGAGACAAACCACTTGACCGGCTGAGGCCGCTCCAAGAGCGGCGCCATTACTTTTGTTTCCATTCCCCTTCCCCTTCCTTCCAATCCTTTTTAGGCCAGTCTTTTTGTTGAGGCCACTCTTTTTGGGGCGCTGTATCTTCAGGCTCGGCGACGGCCCCCGCTTTCCCCCCCGCGCTCGATCCCTCCGCGGCGTCCTCCTTCTTCCACTTTTCCCATTCTTTTTGACCGTCCCCTTGCTGATCGCCCCACTTTTTGCCCCACCCTCCGCCCCAAGAGGAAGACGATTCGATCTCTTTTGTATTCTCTTTTTCCAAGCTCTTTCCGGTATATTTCAGAAAGACGTCGTCGAAGGTCGGCCGGGTCAGAACGACCGTCTCGGCCGTGAGTCCCTGCTCATCGACCCATTGAAGGACTTTCGGAAGGGTGGCCCTGCCGTTCTGTAAATAGAGACGAAGCCGATCTTCCTGGCGAATGACTTCTTTGATCGGTTCTTTTCCCCGGAAGAAGGCCAAATGCGCGTCAGACAGCGGTTGTTTAAAGGAAAGATGAATGCAATCGGCCCCCAGGCTATCTTTCAGTTGATCGGGCGTTCCGATCGCCTGGATGCGCCCCAGGTCCAAGATGCCGACCCGGCTCGCGAGCTGGTCGACCTCATCGAGATAATGGGTGGTCAGAAAAAGGGTAACCCCCTGCTCCCGGTTGAGGCGGCGAATATACGCCCAGAGATCGGATCGGCTTTGCGGATCCAAGCCGAGCGTCGGCTCATCGAGGAAGAGAAGCCTTGGCTGATGAATCAGCGCCGCGCCGATATCGAGCTTTCTCTTCATCCCTCCCGAAAGCGCGCCGACCCACATATCGGCCGCCCCATTGAGGTCAAAGAGATCGAGTAAAAATGATATCCTCTCGCGGAGGGTGGAAGGAGCAAGATGGTAAAGACGCCCCTGGAGGAGGAGATTTTCGCGTACGGTGAGGGCCGGATCGACGCCGCTCTGCTGCCCCACATAACCGAACGACATCCGAACGGCGAGGGGGTTCTCGACGACATTATACCCTGAGACAACGGCGGACCCGGAGGTGGGACGCAAAAGGGTGGTCAAAATTTTAATCGTGGTGGTTTTCCCGGCGCCGTTTGGGCCCAGAAAACCGAATATCTCGCCGGATGTGACCTGAAACGTGATATCCTGAATCGCCCGCCGCCCGGAAGCGTACTCTTTTGTGAGATGGTCTATCTTGATCATTTCGGAAGCGGTTCGGGGCGCGTATAAGTTCCTGACTTACCGCCACTCTTTGTCAACAATCCGATCTGGCCGAAGCTGATTCCCTTATCGATCGCCTTGCACATGTCGTAAATCGTCAGCGCGGTCACGCAGACGGCGGTCACCGCCTCCATCTCCACCCCCGTTTGGCCGGATGTCTTGACCGTGGCGTGGATCTCGATAGCCGCGAGAGATTCTCCCTTTTTAGGAGGGTGGATCTCAAAATGGATGTCAACGCTTGTAATCAAAAGGGGATGACACATCGGGATCAGGTCGGGCGTTCTCTTCGCCCCCATGACCCCCGCCACCTGGGCGACCGCCAGAACGTCTCCTTTGGAAATTTGTCCCGCTTGGATTCGCTCCAAGGTTTCCGGTTTCATGAAAACCATTCCGGTGGCGAGGGCGGTCCGATGTGTATCCGCCTTTCCGGAAACATC
>DATDON010000256.1:0-4885 GCA_035293225.1 Candidatus Manganitrophaceae bacterium | reverse complement strand
GACGCCGACAATCCGAAGCTCGCAAGGGCGAAACTCCGCAAAAACGGGATTTTTCCGATTGAGATGACGGCGGTTCGTCAGGCGGCGACCCCCCTTTCGAGGCCTGTTCTTTCCTTTTCCGAGCGGGTTTCTCTCGCAGACACCGCCGTCATGACCCGCCAGTTGGCGACCCTGCTGGGGGCCGGAATCTCCTTGATGGAGGCGCTGACGGCGTTGACCGAGCAGACCGAAAAACAGGTCGCCAAGAAGGTCTGGGTCGACGTGCGGGAAGGGGTCAAGGAAGGGAACGCCTTGGCCGACGCGTTGGGACGCCATCCCCATGTCTTTTCCTCCCTCTATCGTCAGATGGTCCGGGCGGGAGAGGCGAGCGGGACCCTCGACCGCATCCTCGCGCGCCTGGCCGATTATCTCGAAAATCAGGCGCGCCTCCGGAATAAAATATTTTCGATTTTGACCTATCCCATTCTGATGTTGGCCGTCAGCGCCGTCATCCTGATTTTTCTCGTCACCTTCGTCGTCCCAAAGGTGACGGCGATCTTTTCCGATCTGAAACAGGCGCTTCCCCTTCCGACCGTGATCCTGTTGGGGCTGAGCGGTTTTTTGCGTCATTACGGGTGGATGCTCCTGATCGTCGGGGGCGTCGGCGCCCTTGCATTGAAGCGGCGGATCGCGACCCCCGCCGGAAGAGAGCGATACGACCGATGGCTCTTAAGGGCGCCTTTGATCGGACGGGTCGCCAAGATCATGGCGATTTCGCGCTTTTCGCGGACCCTCGCGACCCTCCTGGCGAGCGGCGTGCCCCTTTTGACGGCGCTTGAAATCGTTCAGCAGGTGGTGGGGAACAAGGTCTTGGAAAAGGCGATTCGGGAGGCGAGAGGGAATATCCGGGAGGGGGAAAGTATCGCGGAACCGCTCAAGCGGAGCGGGATCTTTCCGGCGCTGGTCACCCATATGATCGCCATCGGGGAGAAGAGCGGCCAGTTGGAGGGGATGCTGGAAAAGGTCTCGGAGGCGTATGATAACGAAGCGGAGACCGCCGTGACCGGCCTCACCTCCCTCCTCGCGCCGATGATGATTTTAGGGATGGGACTCATCGTCCTCTTTATCGTTCTGGCGATTTTGCTGCCGATTTTCGAGATCAGCCAGATCGTGAAATAATTTGATATGGGGCGTTTATTTATAAGAGGTGGAGGATCATGAAGGCCAAAAGAGCTTTTCTTCGGACGCAACCGGGTTTTACGCTGATCGAGATCATGGTGGTCATCACCATCCTGGCGATCCTGGCGGTGCTGGTCGTTCCGAGGCTGGTGGGGCGGACCGACGACGCCAAACGGGTGGCGGCGAAGGTCCAGATCAAAAATATCGAACAGGGGCTCCAGCTTTACAAACTCGACAGCGGCTCTTATCCGACGACGGAACAGGGAATCGACGCCCTGGTTCAGAAGCCGACCGTGGGGGAGATCCCGAAAAATTGGCGAGAGGGAGGGTATCTCCCTAAAATTCCGGATGATCCGTGGGGAAATAAATATGTCTATCTGAGCCCCGGGACGCATGGAGAGTATGACCTGGTCTCTTACGGCGCCGATGGAGAGGCCGGCGGAGAGGGGAAGAACGTTGATATTGAAAGTTGGAACCTGGAGTAGAAGTCGAATTTCAAAAGACGCCGGCGGTTTTACCCTCCTTGAACTGATGCTGGTGGTCGTTATTCTGGGGGTGACCGCCCTCCTTGTCTTGCCGCGCGTCTCTTCCTTCGGAGGAGGAGACTTAAAATGGGCCTCCCGGCGTTTGGCGGGGTTGATCCAGCATCTCGCGCTGGAGGCCGCCGCGACCAAACAGACGTATCGGCTTTATTACGGCTTGGAGAGCGGCGCCTATTGGGTGGCGGTTTTGAAAGAGAACGGCGAGTTCGTCGAAATGACCGATCCGACGACGGCCCGGCGCGCCCTTCCCCGGGATGTTTCTTTTGAAGATGTCGTGACCTTCCAGCAAGGAAAGATCGATCGCGGAGAGGCCTTTACCCAGTTTTTCCCGGTGGGGGTCGAGACGACCTCGATCCACCTCAAAGAGGGAGAATCGCGGAGGTGGACGTTGGCGGTCAATCCCCTGACCGGCCGCGTCAAGATCTATGACGACTATGTCGATTAAAGGCGGGAGGGGACAAAGAGGTTTTACCCTCATTGAGATCATGGTCGCCTTGGCGGTCCTCTCGATCGCTCTGGTCGTTTTATTGGGGCTGCGAAATCGGGACCTCGCCCTCGCCGCTTACTCGCGCCATTTGACCGAAGCGACCCTGTTGGCCCGCCAAAAGATCGGCGAAATCTCGCTCGCCGGCTTTCCCGATCTGGGAGAGCGGGAGGGAGATTTCGCCGACGCCGCGCCGGGATACCGTGACCTTCGGGGAATGGTTTTCGGTAGAACGGAATACCGTTGGAGAGAGGAGGTCAAACAGACCCCGTACCCCTATGATGTCGTTCGGGAGCTTTCGCTGACCGTTGTTTGGTCGGAGGGGGGGCGCGAAGAGACGGCGCGCTTTACAACCTATCTATTTAATGTAAAATGATGGAGTTGGAGAGAAGAGAGGCGTCCGAAAACCCGGGCCGAAACGGTTTTACCCTCCTCGAGATCATGGTCGCCCTGGCGATCCTTTCCGTCCTCTTTACCCTGATCTACGGCGTGTTCAACGCGACGGTCCGCGTCGCCGAAGAGATGGAGCGGGAGGCCAATCTTGATCGGTTGGTCCGGCTGACCCTTTACCGTCTGACGAACGATCTGAGCATGGTCTACGGGAGAGGCGCGGCGCCTTCCCCTCCGGGGGAGGAGAAGGAAAAATGGATCTTCAAGGGAGAAAACCGCTCTCGGGCGGCGGAGGGAAAGGAATTTCCGGACGACGCGATCCGGTTCACGGCGGTCTCTCACGGCCGGGTCGTGCGGGACGCGCCGGAATCGGACCGGGCGGTCGTCTCTTACCTTCTTGAGGAGGAGAACTTAATTTACGAGGCCCGTCTCTCCAATGACCGTGTCGTGCGCGGAGAGGTGGGAGAGGGCCTGGAGGGGATGAACTTCCGCTATTGGGACGGCGCCGCCAAGGTGTGGGTCGATCAATGGGACGCGGAGGAGAAAAAAGGCCCGGTCCGGCTTCCCCAGGCGGTGGAAATCGAGCTCTTCTTCAAGAACAGCCGCGGGGAAGATCGAAGTTTTAAAACGTGGGTCGAAATTCCGATGGGGGGGAACCCATAATTACTTTATTGAGCGCGCAAAAAGAAGGGCGATCCTCGCAGCCGAAACCGTCGATGTGGGGGTGGATGAAAACTCGAAAGAAGAGGGGAGGCCTCTTTCTGGGATACACCCTCTTCGCATTTTTGATGTTTCTTCTCTTTTTTTATTGGACCTTTCCGTTTGATCTTCTTCAGTCAAAATTGATTCTTTCTTTGGAAGAGGCGACCGGATGTCAAATGGAAGTCGGTGAGAAGAAGATTCGTTTTCCGCTCCGTTTGGTGTGGGGGAATGTCCGGGGGCGTTGCCCGCAAGGGCCGATGGCCCAATGGGAGATCGAATCGATCGACGCCCATCTCTCCCTGCTTCCGCTCTTATGGAGCCGCCGGGGTGAAATCGACTTCCAGGTTCGGCTCGCCGGCGGGATGATTGCGGGGCGGCTGGCGGCGGTCCGGAAAGGGGGCCGATTTTTCTTGTCGATCAAAGAGGAAGGGAAGAGGCTTGATCTGGCCCGTCTCGGCCCCGGGATGAGCGGCCTGCTTCATCTGGAGGGGGATGGGAATTGGATCGACCGGGATTTTTTAAAAGGGGAGGGCGCCCTCTCGTTTACGTTTGAAGAGGTTCGGGCCAAAGAGATCGGAAAATGGCCCATTCCGATCGGAGAGATCGCCTTTTCGAATATTCGCGGCAAGATCCGATGGCGCAATGGGATGGTCACGGTTGAACAGTTCGCCGCCCAGGGACCGGAAGCCGATCTGGACCATGATGGGGGGAATCTCCTGATACGGGTCCCGCTGGAAGTGAGTCTTTTGAGCCTGAATTTGAAGGTCACACCCAAAGGAAATCTGAAACAACTGGCGCCTGTTTTTGTCCAGAACTATTCCGATCGGGAACCCTTGAAGGTGGGGGTCAACGGCCCCCTCAACCAGTTGAAATTTTCGGTCAACGGCGTCGCTTTAAACCTGTAAAGGCCTATCCCATGGCGCAAATCACACTCGGCTTGGACATCGGATATGACGCGATCAGAGGGGTCCGCGTCGCGCAGACCCTCCGGGGGACCCGTTTGGTCGATTTCTTCGAGCGGAAGGTTCCAAGAGAAGAGACCGGGGCGCTCCCGGCGTTTTCCCCGTTGGGGAGCGCGCAGGCGGAGGTTCTGAAACAGCTCTTGTCGGAGGGGATCGTCAAGGCGGGAGAGCGGGTGGCGGTTTCCTTGCCGGGTACCCTCGTTTCGATGCGGGAGATGACCCTCCCCTCAGCCGATCCCAAGAGGCTCCGCCGGCTCGTTCCGTTCGAGGTGGAGAGCCAACTTCCTTTCGATCTCGAGGAGGCGCTGGTCGATTATCAGCCGCTTCCCCCGTCTCTCGGCGCCGGCGCCGCTCCCTCGGAGTCGCGGGTTCTGGCGGCGGTTCTTCCGAAGGAGACCTTGAGGCGGTTTCTCGGTCAGCTTCAAGAACTTGGGGTGGACCCCGCCTGGGTCGGGGTCGATTCGATCGGTCTTTATACCTTTTATCAATATTTTTCCAAGGAATTTTCCTCGCCGGGCGGGGGGACGCTCGATCTCAAAGATGAACTCTTATTGATCGACGTCGGGGCGTCCAAGACGGTTCTATGCGATGTTCAGGGGGGGGCGTTGAAATCGGTCCGGACCTTTCCTCTGGGGGGGGCCGCGTTT
>DATDON010000255.1:0-7375 GCA_035293225.1 Candidatus Manganitrophaceae bacterium | reverse complement strand
CGGTCTTTGAATTTTCAAGATGATATCGGCGTTCGAAAGGAGGGAGGCGGCGTCTCCGGCGATCTTGGCGCCGGCCTTTTCATAGTCGGCGTCGGGGAAAGAGGCGGCGCGTCCGGCGCCGGATTCGACCGACACTTCCAGGCCCCCTTTGACCATCTTGTCGACCGTCTCCGGAACGGCGGCGACCCGGTTTTCCCCTTGCAGGATCTCTTTTGGAATGGCTACCTTCATTTTTTAACCCTTTATCTGAAAGGCGAGCGACCACGCAAAACATTTATTTATACACAGGGGAAGGCGCTCTCGTCAAGTCTTAAAGTAATACATTCGAAGGATAAAAGAGGATCGGATCTTTCGCCGTAGGGGCGAATCTAAGATTCGCCCCTACGCTGGAGGGTATTCACCCTCTCGGAGCGATCAGAACGATCGCTCCACCGAGACCCTTGACATGACGACTCGGGCGTTTGGTTCAGCCTGATTTTTTCATCTCTTCAAGCGTTTCCCGAATTTGCGTCTCCACCCCTTCGCGGATCAGGTCGTCATCGACCATGTCGACAATATCGTCTTCGGTGACGGTGATGAACTTTCGCGCTTTTCCCTTGGTGAGGGAGATGAGAAAATTGTTATTGGTGGACCGAACCGGAACCACCGCTTCCGCTTTTGGATCGATCTGTTTAAGCAATTCCAGAAACTTCGATCTTCCCGCTTCCACTTCATCCATTTTTTCCACCTATTCTATGTGGGGGCCCGTGCGGCTAAACAAAAAGAAGGGTCCTCCGATGCCCCCACGCCCCGCGGCGCGGTCAGGCAAAGCCTGATCCTCGCCTTTATTTTATGTGGGGGCCCGTGGGAGAATTCGTTAACCGTTAAACGTTATTCGTTATTCGGGAAGAAAGGTCCTTACGTTTAACGAATCACGATTCACGAATAACGTCCTTTGCGCTTCCAATGCCCTGCCTTAATTTGTAATTTCCGGCCCCCGGCCCCTGTTTTACTCTCCTCCGTACCGGCTGACGCCTCCGAAAGTTCCGAACCATTTATTTCCTTCCGGGTCGATGGCGATGGAATAGACATAGTTTCCAAGAAGCCCGTCACGCATGGTGAAGTTCTTGAACTCCTTTCCGTCGAATCGGCTGACCCCATTATTCGACCCGATCCAGAGGATTCCACGCCGGTCGATCTCAATGGCGTTGACGATATTGCCGGCCAGGCCGTCGGCGGTGGTATAGTTTACAAATTTCTTTCCGTCGAACCGGGAGAGCCCTCCCCCCCACGTGCCGAACCACTTGATCCCTTTGGCGTCAATGGCCGACGAGATCACGTAGTTGGGGTTGATCCCCTGATTCTCTTTTTGATTTTGCCGGTGATGCCCTCCTTCCCCCTCATAAGAGGTTTCAGGGGACGAACGCCCTCCGTCCTCGGTCACGTCGGCGCCGAGGCCGTCGCGGTGGGTCCACCCTTTCCAATTTTTCCCGTCAAACCGATTGATTCCCCCTTCGGTGCCGAACCAGAGGACCCCCGGCGCCTCCCGCTCGATTGTGTAGACCCACTTGTCGACCAATCCATCATCCATCGTATAGGTGACGAACCCGTTCGCCCGCCCCCTGGAACCGCCGTCGGGGGCCGGCAGAAAGCTGGCCCCTTTCCAGGTGGCGACCCACATCGCGCCGTTCGGTTCAAAAAGAAGATCATAGACCCAAAGATCGCCCAGCCCGTTCCGGGGGGCGTATTGAATCCAGTCGGCCCCGTACGACCGGGTCCCGCGGCCGTAGGGGGTGAAGTGCTCCCATCTCTTTCCGTCGAACCGGGTGAGCCCCCCGCCGTAGGTTCCGAGCCAGACATCCCCTTTAGGGCCGATATGGATCGAGACGATCACGTTGGAGAGAAGGCCGGCGCGGGTGTTGAAGACCTGATGGCTCTCTTTTTTCCGGTCAAATCGGATCAGGCCGTTGGACGTCCCGATCCAGAGGTCGTCCCCTTGGGCGGCCAACGCGCGGACAACCACCTCTCCGATCGACCAACCCGTCCACGCCGGGCTCCTCCCGCCGGGAGGCCCCCCTTCCACCCCTTCGGAGCCGGCTAATAAAATGGAGAAAATGAGAAGCGCAAAAACCCGTTTCATCCGGCGCCCCATCGTTTCATTCCTCCCCCCATTTTAGTTTTTGCCGAAGAATTTGATAGTAATTCCGGTGGGGAGAGCGGATGAGCTTGAGCCTCTTTTCGGAGGCCTGTATATGGATGACATCTTCCGCCTGGAGCGGGAAGGTCTCCTGGCCGTCGAGCAACACCACCGGCCCTTTTTCGTCCGTTTTAAGGGTGACGTCGACCCCCGCGTTTGAAGGAACGACGATCGGACGGTTGGTCAGCATGTGAGGAGAGACCGGGGTTAAGACGATCGCGTCGACCGAAGGGTGAACGATCGGCCCCCCCGAAGAGAGGGAGTAGGCGGTGGAACCGGTGGCGCTGGCGACGATCAAACCGTCGGCCCGCAATGAAGTGACAAACTGATCATCGATGGTGATCTCTAATTTAATAAGTTTTGAAAGGCCCCCTTTGTGGATGGTCACATCATTCAATACGGTCGGTTGAGGATACCGCTCCGATCCGCGTCGCACGAAACTTTTCAGCGTGAGCCGGGGATCTTCCAGAAACTCATTCTTGAATATCCGTTCCAGATTCGGATAAAGCTCATCGAGGGCGACCTCCGTCAAAAAGCCGAGCCCCCCCAGATTGACCCCTAAAATGGGGGTGTCGCGGCCTTCAATTCTTCGCGCGACGGAAAGGAGGGTGCCGTCTCCTCCGAGGACAATGATCAGGTCGGCGGAAGAGGGAATGGCTTGGCGCTTCTCAAGGGTGTCGATGAGGAAGACTTCTTTCTGCCGCTGACGAAGCCAATCGATCAGTTTTTCGAGAATTTCCCGTCCGCGAGGATGGTCGGGTTTGATGACGACACCGATTTGTTTCATTCAAATTCTTCTGGTTGAGGATCATTTTAGGCTTGATTTAACAGCGAAGTTGATTCTATACGCCCCCCCTTTCTTTGTCAATAAGTCGGTTCGGCGCGCCTATTCCCTCAGTTTTGCCGCAAACTGTTTCTACCTCTTTCCCCATTTCTTCTTTGTCGTGGCGGACAAATGACCGCCTCCTCTCTCATGAGGAGGCGATATATTTCGCCGCTACATTACAATAGACCGATGCGGCAACGTCAAAATCAAATTAGCGCGACTGAGGGGAGATTTGACTTTATCTGTAAAATTACTATAATGGATCAGAGGGTTATGATTTTAGCGCGAAACAGAGGGCGAGGGATGGGGATGGTGAAGTCCTATTTCTGGGTTTTGCATCTTTTATTGATTTCGGCCGGTTCTTATTTTGTGGCCGATATGGCCAATCTGGCGATCGGCTCCAAGCTGGAGGCCTCCATCGAAGTTCCCAAGCAGCCGACGACGACGGTCCGGGCTTCCTTGAAAGGGGAGGGAGGGTCGGATTATTCCTCCATCATCGAGGGGAATATTTTCAACTCCAAGTTGCGCGGGAAAAAAGTGGAGGCTCCGACGACGGCCCAACCCCTTCCGGCGGCGTCTTCCGTTCCGTTGAATGTCAACCTCCTCGGCACCGTCGTCGGAAGCGAAGGGATTTCATTCGCGATCATCGAGGATGGAAAGACCAAGGAGCAGCTTCTCTATGCCCTCGGCGATTTCTTGGCGGAAGACGCCAAGATTATTCAGATCAGCCGGAACAAAGTGACCCTCCTTCGTGGAAACGAGAAAGAGACGCTGGAGTTCTCGTTGGTCCCGGAGGAAAATAAAGGGGCGCCGCGTCTTCTTCCGTTCCCCGTGTCGCAGGCCGCTTCCGGCGCCGGAATCCGCCAAATTTCAAAAAACCGGTGGGTCCTCGACCGGCGCGAAATCGAAGGGGCGGTGGACAACCTTCCGCAGCTTTTGACCAAAGCGAGGATCATTCCCAACTTCAGCGACGGCAAACCGGACGGCTTCCGCATCTTCGCCATCAGCGAGGAGAGCCTTTTCGCCAAAATCGGCCTCCAAAACGGGGACGTCCTTCACCGGGTGAACGGCATCGAGGTGAAAGATCCGCAGAATTTTCTGAAGGTCTTCCAGCAATTGAAGGATGAGACGAGCGTTACGGTCGATCTGGCCCGCAACAATCAAAAGGAGACATTCAGCTACGAGATTCGATAGGGGAATATTGATGAAGAGTCGCCTTGCGGCCTGTTTCGTGTTATGGGCCGTCTTTTTTTTTGGAATCTTGCCCCCTCCGCTCCCGGCCCAAGAAGTAGATAAGGGCGTCGAAAAAACCGTCGAAAAACCGAAGGACAAAGAGCCGGAAAAAGGGCCTAAAGAAAAGCTGATCACCCTCGATTTCAACAACGTCGAGCTCCCCGTCTTCGTCAAATTCATCAGCGAACTGACCGGAAAAAACTTCATCATCGATGAAAAGGTCAAAGGGAAGGTGACCATTTTTTCGCCTTCAAAAATCCCGGTCGTCCGCGCCTATGACGTCTTCCTCTCGGTCCTCGAGCTGAAAGGCTTCACGGTGGTTTCCACCGACGATGTTTTTCAAATTGTTCCTCTTGCGGAAGTTCCCCCGGACCGGAACGTCCACGTCTACACGCTGGAGAATACGCCGGCGGAGGATATGGCCAAGGTGTTGCTGGGGCTCGCCTCCAAGGCGGCGACGCCCCCCCGCCGCGGGGGGAAATCGGGGGGGGAGTTGACCGGAACGGTTCAGATCTTGTCCGACAAGACGACCAATACCCTGATCATCACCGCCACCGACGAAGACTATGAGGTGCTGAAAAAGGTGATCCAACAGCTCGATATGAAACGCCGTCAGGTCTTTGTGGAGGCGGTGGTGCTCGAGATGGCGGCCGATAAATTCCGAGAGCTCGGGACCGATCTCGGCGCGGTCTTCGGCTATACCACCAACGACGGGAGCCTGGCGGCGATCGGCGGCTTTAATCAAAATCCGAACGACTTGATCGATCTGGTGAAGGTGCCGGGGGTGGAGGTCGGGACGGTGAATATCCGGGCCTTGTTGCGCGCGCTGCAATCGTCCTCGGAAGTGAACATACTTTCGACCCCCCAGATATTGACCAGCGACAACCAAAAGGCCGAAATCGTCGTGGCCCAGAACGTCCCTTTCCCGGGGAGCCAGAGCCAAACGGTGGGGGGGAACGTTCAAACGACCATCGAGCGGAAAGATGTCGGCATCATCCTCCGCCTCACCCCGCAGGTGCTGGAGAATGATCTGGTGAAACTCGATGTCTATCAGGAAATCTCCTCCGTGGTCGAGACCGCCCAGACCGTCGGGACCGTCGTCCTCGGCCCGACCACCAATAAACGGTCGGCCAACACCACCATCATCGTTCGCCACGCCCAGACGGTCGTCATCGGGGGATTGATCCGGGACAACATCGTGATCACGCAACGGAAAATTCCCCTGCTGGGGGATATCCCGCTCTTGGGTTGGCTCTTCAAGTTTCAGTCGAAGCGCTTTGAGAAGACCAACCTCCTCATCTTTCTGACGCCCCACATCGTCCGGGAATCGGCCGATTTGGATGAGATCCGCCGGAGCAAAACAGACGGGGCGGCGACGTTCATCGAAGATCAACGGCTGGTGGGGGGGGAGTCCCGCGTGAATTTATTTAAGGCGATGGTGAACGTCCCGGAGTGATGAGTTCTAATGACGTCTCAAAAGCGGCCGTTGATCGGCCAAATCTTGATCGAAAAATTCGCGCTTGCCCCCGCGCGGCTTGAAGAAGGGCTCCGGCTCCAAAAAGAGCGGGGCGGGAAAATCGGAGAGATCTTAGTTCGATTGAAATGTCTGAAAGAGGAAGCGGTCCTCGAAGCCCTCTCCATCCAATGGCGGATCCCCTATCTCCCCTCCATCGACATTCAGGAAATCGATCCGGACCTGATCAAAAAAGCGCCGATCTCCTTTGCGAAGCGCCACGAGCTTTTCCCGTATAAAAGAGAAGGGGGGGTGGTCCATGTCGCCACCTCCAATCCGTTGAACCTCCCGGCGCTGGACGATCTGAGGCTTTTATTGGGGGCGCCGATTCATGTGGTGGCGGTCCCTTCCGCCGTGGTGATCAGCCGGATCAACCAGGCGTATGAAAGGGGGGCCGGCGGCGCCGAGCAGGCGATCTCCGATCTTTCCGGGGAGAATTTAAGCCGGCTCGCCGAAGAGCTGGCGGAGCCGGAGGATCTCCTCGACGCCGGCGATGAGGCCCCGATGATCCGCCTGGTCAACTCGATCCTCTTTCAGGCGGTTCAGCAGCGGGCCTCGGATATTCATTTCGAGCCGTACGAGCGGGAGATGGCGGTCCGGTACCGGATCGACGGGATTCTGTACAATATCCTCTCCCCTCCGAAGCGGCTGCAATCGGCGCTCATTTCCCGGATCAAAATCATGGCGGGGATGAACATCGCGGAAAAGCGGCTGCCGCAGGACGGGCGGATCGGGTTGAAGATCGCCGGGCGGGAGATCGATATCCGCGTTTCGGATATCCCGACCGCGCATGGGGAGCGGCTGGTGCTCCGGCTGCTCGATAAGACGAGCCTGTTGCTCAACCTGGAAGACATCGGTCTCTCTCCGGAAGGGTTGGCGACGATGGGCCAATTGATCCAAATGGCCCACGGCATCATTCTGGTGACCGGGCCGACCGGAAGCGGGAAGACCACCACCCTTTACGCCGGCCTCAATAAAATCAATTCGCCCGATAAGAACATCATCACCATCGAAGATCCGATCGAATATCAGCTCAAAGGGGTCGGCCAAATTCAGGTGAATCCGAAGATTGATCTCACCTTCGCCAACGGCCTCCGGTCGATCCTCCGCCAGGACCCGGACGTGATCATGGTGGGGGAGATCCGGGACACCGAGACGGCCGAGATCGCCATCCACGCCTCCCTCACGGGACACCTGGTTTTTTCCACCCTTCACACCAACGACTCGGCCGGCGCGATCACCCGCCTCCTCGACATGGGGATCGAGCCCTTTCTGGTCTCCTCCTCGGTCATCGCCATCGTGGCCCAGCGGTTGGTCCGCATCATCTGCCGCGAGTGTCGCGTTTCGTATCATCCCGCCGCGGCGGAGCTGAACAAGTTGGGAATCAAACCGAATGTAAAGACGGGCGGCGCCGCGTCCCTGCAATTTTTCAGGGGGAAGGGGTGCGCGCATTGCATCAACACCGGCTATCGGGGCCGCTCCGGGATCTATGAAATTTTGGTGTTGGACGATGAATTGAGAAACTTGATCCTCTCGAAGGTCGATTCCTCCCGGATCAAGGCCGCGGCGATCTCCAAAGGGATGCTGACGTTGCGGGACGACGGCGCGCAAAAGGTCGCCGCCGGGA
>DATDON010000254.1:0-6626 GCA_035293225.1 Candidatus Manganitrophaceae bacterium | reverse complement strand
TTTGGGGGAAGCCGCGTGGTGGTGATCGGCGTTCATTCCAAAAAAGGGGAGATATTCAACCCCGCCACCCTTTTTAAAATCAAGAATATCACGGACGACGTCAAAAAGATTCCTGGGGTCAAAGAGGAAAACGTCGTCAGCATCGCCGACCGAAAAATAAAATACGTCGTCGGAACCGAGGCCGAGATCAAAATCACCCAGTTGATGGAGCGCGTCCCCACCGCTCCCGAGGAGCTGGCGGAGCTCAAAAGGAAAATCTTTTCGAACAATCTTTATCTCAATAGCCTTGTCTCCAAAGACGCGACCGCCGCCGCGGTGATCGTCGATTTCGCCCAAAAGGTTCCCGATAACGGCGCGGCGGAGGGGTCTCCGCCCCCTTCTTCCGAGGAGGCCGCGAAGGGGGAAACGGCCGCGCCGGACGCCCCTAAAGAGGACTGGAAGAAATGGCAAAAAACTTCCACCTCGGCCTGCAAGCCTTGGCAACAGAGCCGGCCGGGGGGATGGCTGGCCGATTCTCTGATCCATTGCCAACTTCAGGACATCGCCGCCAAATACCGGGACGCCGATCATGACATTTATCTGGGAGGAATGCCGGTTGTCCTCTCATACTTCGAGGCCGACGCCTTTAAAATGCTGACGGTCCTCTTCCCGCTGGCCATTCTGATCATCGGTCTATTGCATTATTTCGCCTTCAGGACGTGGCAAGGGCTCATTATCCCGCTTTTAACTTCTCTGACCGCGGTCATCTGGGCGATGGGAATCATGGGATTTACCGGGACCCCGCTCGACCCCTGGAACGCGATGACGCCGATTTTAATCCTGGCGATCGCGGCGGGGCATTCCGTCCAAATCCTAAAACGGTATTATGAGGAGTTTGAACGGCTGGGCGATTCGAAGCAGGCGGTGATCGAATCGACCCGCCAGGTCGGGCTCGCGATGGTGACGGCCGGCCTGATCGCGTCGGCCAGTTTCGGCTCATTGATCACGTTCAAACTGAAGACGTTCCAGTCATTCGGGCTCTTCACGGCGTTCGGCATCCTGAGCGCCCTTGTGTTGGAACTCACCTTGATTCCGGCGCTTCGGTCGGTTCTTCGCCCTTCCCGAAAGGCCAAGGCCCGCGTCGGCCCGGACCTGCTCGACCGATTTTTAACCGCCCTCGCGTCCAAAGTGAACGGCTCCGGGAGAATCATGATTTTGACGGCGGCGGCCCTTTTTTTCGTCGTCTCGATTATCGGAACCCTTCAAGTAAAGATCAGCAACAGCAACCGTTCCCAGTTCTTCGAATCGACCCCCCTCCGGCAGGATGAAAAGGCCCTCGACGCCAAATTCGCGGGAACGTCGACCTTCTATGTTCTTCTGGAAGCCCAAAAGGAAGACGCCTTAAAGAGTCCGGAGGTCGTATTGACAATCGACCGGCTGCAAAGGCAATTGGAAAGTTTGGAGGAAGTGGGGAAGACGGAGTCTTACGTCGATTATCTCAAGCAGATGAATCAGACCCTTCACGGGGGAGACGCCGCCTTCAACCGCGCCCCGGACGCGCAAGACAAGATCGCTCAATATTTGTTCCTCTACTCGGTGTCCGGCAATCCCGCCGACTTTGCACGACTGATGCGGCCGCAGCAGCAAGAGGCGGTGGTCTGGGTTTTTCTCAAAAGCGACGACACCCGGCTGGCGGAGAAAATTATCGGTATCGTCGACACGTTTCGCCCCTCCTTTGAACAACTTCATGTCAAAGCCGGGGTGGCGGGAAGCTCCCCGGTCGTGGTGGCGTTGAATCAAGAGATGGTCCGGGGAAAGGCGAGGAATATCATCCAGATCGCCGCGATCACCTTTTTAATGACTGCTGTTGTCCGACGTTCTCTTTTAGGGGGCCTGTTTGTGATTATTCCCCTTTCATTGGCCGTCTTGATCAATTTCGGCGTGATGGGCTTCACCGGGATTTCCCTTGGGATCGGCACGGCCGCCATTACCGCCATGGCGGTCGGAATCGGCGCCGATTATGAGATTTACCTGATTTTCAGGTTGAGAGAGGAGTTCAGAAAAAGAAAAAACATCGAAGAGGCTATTACCGTTACCCTTCGGACATCCGGTAAGGCGATTATCTTTGTCGCATTGGCCGTGTCCGCCGGCTACGCGTTGCTCGCGTTTACAGGCTATTACCTTCACATGGAAGGAATTTTGGTTCCTTTGGCCATGCTCACCAGTTGTTTAGGCGCCTTGGCGATTCTTCCGGCGCTGGTCGTCCTCTTTAAACCTGATTTTGTATTCGGCCCAGAGGAGTCCCCGCTCGCGCTGAAGCAGGGCGTGAAATAGCCGGAGGGGGAGCGCGCTGGCTCCACCACAACTTTCCACCGCAAATGAAAGATGTAAACGAGAAGCGCGAGGCGGCCTATTCCAGCGCCGATTGCCCCTTCGTCTCGTATTGTCGTCTCGGTTCTACGCCAAGGATTCCTGGAGAGGGGCGGAGTGAACGGAAAATGGATCGGCATCGGGATCACCCTCCTTTTTTTTATCGCTTTTTCCAGACCGAGTTTTGCCCAGGAATCGCGTCTGAGCGTCGCTTATACCGTCGGCGGCTACCAGCCTTCCCTCAAGACCCTCAATAAAGTCTTGGGAGATCCCCATCTCGCCATTTTGCAAGACCCCAATTATCTTCTTCCCCGCAATCGGTTTCTTACGGCGGAGGTCCGGAATATCGTCGCGCCCGAGTTGGCCGGAAAAACCAACTACGGCCTTGAGGTCCAATGGGAAGCGACCGAAAAATTTTCGTTGGTCGGGACCCTCTCCCTTTGGCAGGGAGAGTCGCGGGCGGAAGATGTGATCAACACGTTTATTCGCCAAGACCTGCCGCCGGTGTCCGCTCCCCGGTCGGCGACCTACAATCTCACGATTTCCCAAATTTGGCTCGGATGGAAATATAATTTTATCCGAGATCCGGACCGGTCGCGCCTCTTCGTGAACGTGGGCTTGGTCGGAATTTCGGTCGCCAATCTGACCATGGACTCCCTCGTCAAGGTGAACAGCCCCGACCTTAATTTCGCTTCCGTCAGCTCGACCGAAGCGCAGGGGATCGCTTTTACCTCCCGGCTCGGGATCGGGGGCGAATACTTTATCACCCCCTGGCTTTCATTCGGGGTCAATACCAATTATGTGATCGGAAGCAGCTCGCATATCAAGGTAGAGCGACATTTCAAATCGAGTTTCGTCGATATCCCTCCCCCTCCGTCCGAAACGATCAATCTCCAGAATGTCCCTCCGACTCCCCAAAACGGCCAGACGCTCACCTATGCGCGTGTCACCTCTCAAAATATCACCGATATTTGCGATCCTTCTCCCCCTCCCGACGCCGCCGGGAATATACCTTCGGATACATGTGGG
Organism: Candidatus Manganitrophaceae bacterium; assembly: GCA_035293225.1. GTDB lineage: Bacteria > Nitrospirota > Nitrospiria > SBBL01 > Manganitrophaceae > DATDON01. The sequence goes on along the minus strand of DATDON010000254.1, from coordinate 3,248 downwards.
CCGGGCGCCGGAAACCCCCTTAAGATTGAATTGAACGGATTTCAAGTGACCGCCGCCCTCCGTTTTTATTTCTGATCCTGCTTGACATTATTGTCATATGTGATTCAAAAATAAGAAAAAATCGTTGACACCCACCCCCCCTGTGTTATAGTTTTGAAAGGATCATCAGGACCCCGAATCGCCCTTGTCGACTATCTATCAGAATGAAATAACAGGGGAAGGGATCAAAGGCTCAGATGCGAATCGCGTTTTTCGAAAAACATGGAAGCGAATTTCTAAAAGTCTTTATTTCCCTTTTTTCTTTTTTCTTTCTGTCCGTTATCCCAAATTTTAATATCAAAGCATTCGCCTCCGACTGGGATCTCTCCCTTTATCTGACCGACCCGAGAGGAGGTCAGCATAAACTGATCGCCGGGGCCGACCGGTCGGCCACGGACGGTTTTGATAATTTGCACGACTTTTCCGCCTCGTTCGCCGGGCCCCAGGAAGGATCCGCGAACCCTGTTCAAGCCGCGCTCGCCACCCAAGTTTATTTCTATCACGGAGAGTATCCTCCCGATGTTCAATTTTTATTGAAAGATATCCGGTTCAACGACTTTTCGTCTCCAAGAAGTTGGCGATTGGACGTCCGATCCAACCAGACAGGGATGTTCCGTTGGGATTGGGTCTATCAACAATCGAACCAATGTCAATCGTATAATATGACGCTGACCGATTTAGCGGATGGGACGCAATTGGATCTATCGATGACGGCTCCATATTTCTTCGTCCAAAATACGACCGATCGATCCTTTTTATTAAAGGTCAGCGCCGCGGGAGGGACCCTCCAGGCGGTCGCGCCGCAGGGGCTTTGGAGTCCGAGACAGGGGAGTGAAAGCGTCTTGCTCTCATGGTCCGCCTTGGGTCCCAAATACCGGATCTACCGAAGCGTGACGCCCGGCGCCGGATATGGCCTGGTCAATGATATCCCCGTTCAGGATCTCTTTTTTGTCGACCGAGGCGTCAAACGGGGGAAGACTTATTATTATGTCGTCACGAGCGTGAATGAAGACGGATGTGAAAGCCCCTTCTCAAACGAAGCGATGGCGCGTCTTCCATAAGGAGCGATGCGGCGGAACGGTGACCCATGACGGTGAACCTCAAAATCGGTCTTATTCCCATCGTCATGATGTTCGTTTTGATCGGATGCGGAGGGGGAAAAGAGGGTCAGACCGTCTCATTGCAGGTCGGTCAAATTAAGATCACGCCCGATTCGGGGAGTGTGGCGGTGGGGGAGACACAGCAATTTTCCGCAAAAGTATATGACAGCGGGGGAAATCCAATGAATGCGGGCGCCATCGGATGGGCCTCCACGAATTCGACTGTCGCCGGCGTCAGCGCGGCCGGCCTGGTCACCGCGGGCGCCCCCGGAGAGACCGTCATCACCGCATCCTCCCAAAATGTTGTCAGCAACCCGGTCCTTCTGAAAGTCACACCCGGCCCGATCGCCTCCATCGAGGTCTCCCCTTTGAAGGCGGCCGTCGGTCAGGGAGGGACGTTTCAGTTTACCGCGACGGCGAAGGACAGTTTAGGGAATCAACTGAATGAAATTGCAGGAAGTCCGATTACTTTTATTTGGAAAACCGACAATATGACCCAGGTCACCATAGACGATGGCGGCAAGGCGACTGGGGTGGCCGCCGGAAGCGCTCAGATCACCGCCTCCACATCCGACGGAAAAGTCATCAGCAACCCCGCCTCGCTCGAGGTTGGATCTTGCCCCGTTGCTAATGTTCCCGCAAGCATTGAGATCTCCCCCTCCAAAGCGACCGTCCCGGGAGGAGGGAGCCATGCCGTCCAGTTTGCCGCCGTTTCTAAGAATACGGACGGAGTCATCATCTGTAATGACCCAAACAATCCCTTTGCCTGGACCGTGAGTACTTCGATAGCGACGATTGATCAGACCGGCTTGGCGACGACAGGGACCGCCTTTGGAACGACCCTGGTGACGGCGACTCAGGGAAACGTTTCCGCGACAGCGACGTTGATCGTCGAATTCTTCCATCCCCCCGTCCAATACTCCACCGGCGCAGGGCCTCAGTCGGTCGCCATCGCCGACTATAACCTGGATGGCCTTCTCGATTTGGCGACCGCCAATTTGGACGGCAGAGATGTCTCCATCTTGTTGAATAAACCGGCTCAACCGGGCGTTTTTAATCTTCCCATTTCAACGGGAACTATCGCGAGCGGCCTTTTTTCCCTGACGACCGGCCAGTTTAACAACATCGTTTCTTCAGATATTTATCCCGATTTGGCGGTGGTCGATATCAGCGGGGGAGCCTTGTTCAGCCTCTTGAATAACGGCGACGGAACGATGGGGGTCTTTGAGAAGGTTCCCCTTGCCGGAGGCCCTCTTTTCATCGCCTCGGTCGATTTAAATGAGGACGGTCAGACCGACCTTCTGACGGCGAATATCGCCAACAATACTTTGACATTCTTTATCGGGGATGGGGCCGGACGGTTCCAATCTTCCCCCTCTTTTCCCCCTCTTGGATCAGGGGGGAACGGGCCTCTCTTGGTCTCAATAGATTACTTCAACGGCGATTCCCATCGCGACCTGGCCGTGGTAAACAGCGGGAGCGATAATGTGTCGGTCTTTCTGGGGGATGGAAAGGGCCGCTTTACGATAGCTCTGATTCCAGTCGGGAAACAGCCGGTCTCGATTATCTCCGGGAAGTTCAATCAAGACGCAATCCGAGATATTGCCGTGGTTTCACAAGGGGACGCGACCCTCCAAATTTTGCTCGGAAATGGGGATGGAACCTTTTTCGCCGGAAGCCCTATTCAGGTCGTCAACCCCAACGGCGTTCTTTTAACATCCATCACCGCCTCGGATTTTAATTTCGACGGTTTGGACGACTTGGCGGTGACCGACGGTTTCAACGCCCAACTGATCATTTTAATAAATAACTTAGGAAATCCGGGCTCTTTTGGCGAGGCCGAACGGTTTTTCGTCGGGAACAATCCCCAACAGGTCTTATCGGCGGGTCTTCGTTCGAATGTTCCCGATCTGGTGGTGGTTAATTCGGGGAGCAACAATGTTTCAATTTTGCGACATACCCAGTAGATATAATTGCGACGCGGACGTAGCCTATAAGACAATATTGTATTACTTTTTTTATTGACACGTCTGTTCCTTTTCTATAAGCTGGCGGTTAATCGCCTGTAATATGTTTTTTCCCGGATGTGATGAGGAGATAGAGAAAGTT
>DATDON010000253.1:0-2844 GCA_035293225.1 Candidatus Manganitrophaceae bacterium | reverse complement strand
TTTGGGAATCAACGCCCGCTTCAAAACGGTCTCTTCCGTCGCGGCGAAGTTTTTCGGCTGGTGGTTCGCTTGGGGGGCCTTCTCCACGGTCATGGTATTGATCGTCCTTAAAGGAGGCGCTCTCTCTTTTTGGAAGATGACTCTATTGATTCTCGCAGTGGGGGTTCTGAGCGGAACGGGAGGGGTCCTCTACTATGTTCGAAAGCGTTAAGCGCCGGATCCCCTCCTTTCTACGGGCCCTCGACTTCATCTACCCCCGGGATTGCGCCGACTGCGGGGCCGCCGTTCAAGAGGGGGCGCCGTTTCACGGGCGCGCCGTTCCCTCCTCTTTTTGCGCCCGATGTTGGAGAGGGATCAAGCGCCTTGACGGCCCCCGCTGCCCGGTCTGCGCCGTTCCATTCCCCTCCGAAGCGGCGGTTTCATGGAGTCCCGATCATCGTTGCGGCGAATGCCGAAAGACCCCTCCCCTTTTCTCGAAGGCCGTCACCCCTTTTATTTACGAAGGGACCCTCGCCAAAGCGATCCATCTCTTGAAGTATCAAAAACAGAACCACTTGGCGGAGCCGCTGGCCCGGCTTTTGGCCGATGATCTCGCTCCTCTTCCGGTCGACCGGGTCACGGCGGTTCCTTTGCATCCGCGCCGGCTCCGCGCCCGCGAATTCAATCAATCCCTTCTGCTGGCGGAGCGGATCTCCCGCCTCATCCGGCGTCCTCTCCTCATCGATCCGATCGCGCGGAAACGGGAGACCCCTCCTCAGGTCGGCCTCTCCAAAAAGGAGCGGGAAAAAAATATGAAAGGCGCCTTTTCCGTGACCCGCCCCCGTCTCGTTGAAAATCAGCGCATCTTATTAATCGACGACGTCTACACGACCGGAACGACCCTGAAAGAGAGCGCCAAGACCTTGATCCAGGCGGGGGCGCAAGAGGTGATCGTCGCGGCCTTGGCGAGGATGATATAAGATGATATAAAGAAAAGGTATCATCTCGGCCGGACCGATGGTATAATGTGGGAGTTTACGGGGTGGAAAATCAGCCATGCGGATCGTGGTCTTGGGAATGGGATATGGAGGGCTCCGGGTCGCCCTTGATTTGGAAAAAGGGCTTTCGCAGGGGAGATTCGAGGGGGAGATTCTCCTCATCGATCAATATCCTTTTCATCAACTGGTGACGGAGCTTCACCAGGTCGCCGCCGGCAGCGTCGCCTCCGAATTCGCCGCCATCGTGCTGGAGAAGATTTTCAAAGGGAAGAAGATCATCTTTCAACAGGCGAAGGTCGTCGGTTTCGATCCCGGTCAGAAAACGGTCCAAACCGATCATGGCCCGTTCACCTACGATAAATTGATCCTCGCGCTCGGCGGAGAGGCCGACCTCCTCGACCGGCCGGCCCCGCGCATTCCGGGGCTTCGGGAACACGCCTTTACCATTCAATCGATCCAGCCGGCCAACCAGGCCTATCTGCAGCTTCAAGAGCGCCTCTTCACCTTCATCGCGGGGAGAGCCCCCGACCAAAAACTTTATCTTTTGATCGGAGGAGGCGGGACGACCGGCGTGGAACTTGCCGGCCAACTCGCGGATGAAATCCCGCGCAAGTGCCAGGAGTACAAAATCAGGCGGGACGCGATAGAAGTGCGCCTCATCGAGGCCGCCGACCGGCTCGTCCCCGGCCTCCATCCTGAAATCGCGCAATATGTCGCGAAAATATTGGAGCGAAAGGAGATTCAAATTCATCTGGGGGATCCGATCGCTCGGGTCGAGAAAGATCAGGTCGCCCTCCGGTCGGGGAAGATACTCCCGAGCTCGATTCTCATCTGGGCGGGCGGCGTCCGGGGGAATCGCCTGCTGTCCGACTCCCCCTTCAAGGCCGATCCCAAAGGAAGGGTGATCGTCAACGGCTACTTGCAGGCGGAAGGCTTTCCGGACGTCTTCGCCATCGGCGACTGCTCCAATTTTATCCAGCCCGAGGTGGGACAACCCTCCGCCCCGACCGCCCGGATGGCGATCGATCAAGGGGGCTGGCTCGGCCGTTATCTCATGGGAGAACGGGTTTTTCCGTTCGTCCCCAGCTTTAAGGGGGGGGTTATTTCCCTTGGGAAAGGGGCCGCCGTCGCCATCGTCGGAAATTTGAAGTTTTACGGCCGGATCGCCTACCTTCTCAAATCGATGATCACCGTGAAATATATCTATTCCATCGGAGGGCTGAAGCTGCTCGCCTATCAGCTCCGGATGGGAGTCCTCGGAAAGATTTAAGGCCCTTCTCGACCTGCGAACCGTCTCCCCCTCTTGTTTTTTCAACCCAGGATCGCTATGATGGTTTTCGTTTCTACCAAAAACCATTCCTCGAAAGTCATAGCCTCCGCTTTTATCAATTTTTGGAAGGAAGTTTGATGCGAGATCGGGCGCAAGAACAACGCGACGGGAAGAAAGATTTGACCGCTCTTTGGGCGGTCGGCCTCCTCCTCGCGCTTCTCCTCTCCTTGATCGGCGCCGCCTGGAACCCTCCCCGTTATAACTCGGTCCGGAGCGGCGCCGCCGATCCGGCGGAGGCGCAGATCGAAGAGGGCCAAAACAAGAGGGTCGCCGACGCCCTCAATGAAGGAACGATTCAATACCATCCGAGTATGGAAAAATTGGCGCCCCCCCGTCCCGTCCTCCAGCTCTTTTTCATCGATCTCGTGAAAGCTCTCCTTTTCCCCACCGCGCCGGTTCTGATCCTCGTTTCCCTCATCCGCAAAACCATCCGCCAATTCAAAGAGCCGGCCTAGCGCCCTCGCCTGATCGATATTTCGTTTAGGCCGGCCGAAACCGTCTCAGCCTCAGGGCGTTCGCCACCACGCTGACCGAGGA
>DATDON010000252.1:0-4417 GCA_035293225.1 Candidatus Manganitrophaceae bacterium | reverse complement strand
ATCTCTTCGACATAGCGAAACCCATGGATCACCTCGACCCCGAGATTGTTTCGGCCGAGCGATTCACCGTCCGCGCCGGCAAGACACGCTTGGATCGCTTTTGAGTTGATCGAAAGGTTCTTATCCAAGCCCCCAGGGTATCGAGACGAGGTCATGAAAAAACCTTTTGAATCGACCAGGAAGGTTTCTCCGGACTTGCCGAGGCCGTACTCGTCCAAAATATAGTGGTCGAGGAAAATCGCGTTGATTCCCGACATGTCGAAGCGAAGGAGGAGGGTCGCGCCGCCATTTTCAGATTCGGCGCGGACGCTGTAAAAAGGTCGTCCTCGCCGGTCCCGCGCAAATACCGCAAGTTGATCAGGCGGCGAGGCCTCTCTATCCTCGGTGGAAAAGGACTCTTTATCAACGAGGATCGGCGCGATTCCAGGGACCGAAAGCCCGGCCGATACGGCGCCCTCCGTCGATAGAAATTGATCAAGCTCCCGGCGAAGGCAGGCCTCTTTCCCGGCGCGGTCTTTACAGATCAAAACCGTCGTTTTCAAAAATCTGCCGGCCCGATCCTGATGGCGTCTCAACACCCGGAGAAGGGTCTGTTCACGGGCGTTTGCGGAGATTCCCACGGCCCTGATCGCGTCGTATTCAATGATGCTCCGCGAGGAATGGTACGCAAGCCATCCCAGCGTCGCGGTTAAAAGAAGGACGAGGGTCACAAGGGCCAAGGTCAGTTCCGAACGAAACGATCGTGACCGGAATGATTTTATGAAGGGGAGGCTCATAAGTCTCTTTAAAGTAAAATAATTATACGCTCAACGGCCGCCGGTCACAAGCGCGCGACAAAAAAGGATGGAAGGCGCCATATGAGAGATTCAGATTGAAATTTTTTTTCGAATCGGTATGATGGAAGGGCAGACGCGGTCATTGGAAAGGAGCAGCGCATTCGATGAACTTAAGATTCGAAAAACTTCAGAGCCCGATTTATCCCGCTTTTCTTCATGTCGGGGAATATTCCATTCCCATCGATCCGGATCGGGTCCAATCGTTGAAAGAGATCACCCGCGAGGAACCGGCGCCCTTTTTTGAAGCGCTCATCGAAAAGGTCGGTTACAATCGATATTTGAAAGAGCTCCTTCGGGAAGGGATTTCAAAAGCCGAAGAGCCCTCCTCTCTCGCCCGGCGGCTTCAAGAAGAGATCAGATCGCTGTAAAGCAGGAGTCAGGGGCCGGGAGTCAGGGGCCGGAAATGTAAAAACCTGGGTTATAAACCGGCCCCGGGTCCCCGTTTTTAAAGGGGGAGATACGTCAAGCCTCTCGGGCCGGTGTAGAGGCATCGCGGGCGGATCAGGCGATTGTGGTCATGCTGTTCGATGACATGGGCCGTCCATCCGGAAATCCGGCTGCAGACGAAAAGCGGGGTGTCCAACTGGACCGGGAGGCCCAGAAGGTAATAGGCGGAAGCGGAGTAGAAATCGAGGTTGGGATAAAGCCCTTTTTCTTTTCGCATGATCTCCTCGATCCGGCTTGAGAGATCAAACCATTTTCGGTCGTTTTTCCGCTCCCCCAACTCCCTCGCGTAACGCTTGATGATGTCGGAGCGGCTATCCCCTTTTTTCAACACGCGATGCCCGAAGCCCATGATCCGCTCCTTCCGGGCCAGCCGGTCGCGGATGTATGCCTCGACCCTCCCCGCCTCCCCGATCTCCAGCAGCGTCTCCATCACCTTTTCATTGGCGCCGCCGTGAAGCGGGCCTTTCAAAGAGCCGATCGCCGACGTAATCGCCGAGTGCATATCGGAGAGCGACGAGGCGGTCACGCGGGCCGCGAAGGTGGAGGCGTTGAATTCATGCTCCGCGTAAAGGATCAAGGAGACGTTCATCACCTTTTCTGAAAAGGGGTCGGGGGGGGCGCCGGTCAAAAGAAGGAGGATGTTGGCCGCATGAGAGCTGGGTGGGACATTGGATGTCAGGGCCGGATCGGAAACCGGCTTTTCCGGGAAGCGCCGCCAAGCCGCCAGCGCGGACGGGATTTGGGCGATCAGGCGGATCGCCTTTTTAAGATTCGCCTGATGGTCGTTGTATTTCGAATCGGGATCTTCCAGCCCCAGGAGGGAGACGGCGGTCCGCAAAACGTCCATCGGGTTCGCCGTCGCCGGAATCTTGCTTAAAAAAGCGGTCATGTTTTCGGAAAGGGGGCGGCTCTGGCGCAAACGCTCCGAGAATTCGGAAAGCGCGATCCGGTTCGGGAGCCGACCGATTAAAAGAAGGTAAGCGACCTCCTCAAAAGCCGCTCCCTCCGCGAGATCTTCAATCCGATAGCCGCGGTAGAGGAGCCCTCCCGAGTCATGGTCGACATCGCAGATCGCCGACTCCCCCGCCAATACCCCCTCCAACCCGGGGAAAACCTTCTCCGTCATCGCTTTCTCCGCTCCCCTTTTCGGATCTCCGAGGCGATCTCCCGGTCCAATCGCTCATACGCGTCATAGCGGATCAGGTCATAAAGCTCGCGCCGTGTCTGCATCGACCCGAGCATCCCCCGCGAGGTCCCCTCCTTTTTCAGCGTTTCCAGGCATTCCTCCATCGCCTTGGCCGCGACCCGCAACAGGGTCATCGGAAAGAGGATCAGGCGATATCCCATTTGAGACAACTCATCGGCCGACAGGAGCGGGCTTTTGCCGAATTCGGTCATATTCGCCAGCAGCGGCGCGCGGACCTTCTTGGCAAAGATCGAAAACTCCTCGGCCGACGCCAACGCCTCCGGGAAGATGATATCGGCCCCGGCGTCGAGATAGCGCCGGGACCGCTCGACCGCGTCTTGCAGATTTGTGACCCCCCGGGCGTCGGTCCGGGCGATGATCAAGAAGTCGGGGTCCCGCCGGGCTCGAATCGCCGCCTTGATCTTCAGGGCCATCTCACGGGCCGGAATCAGGCTCTTTCCGGGAAGGTGTCCGCACCGCTTCGGAAACTGTTGATCTTCGATCTGGACCCCCGCCGCCCCGGCCGATTCAAATATCTCGACCGCCCGGATAAGGTGGATGCCGTCGCCGAATCCGGTGTCGGCGTCGGCGATCGCCGGGATGCCGACCGCCCTCGTGATATGCCGGACCTCTTCCGCCACTTCCCCCAGGGAGAGGAGGCCGATATCGGGGAGGCCCGCCGTTCCGTTGGCCAAACCGGCGCCGGAAATATAGACCGCCGGGAAGCCGGCCCGCTCAATGAGAAGGGCCGAAAGCGCGTTATGCGCTCCCGGCAGAAGGACCGTCCCTTTTTGGATCAGGCGGCGCAATTTTTTTCCGGGCGAGGGCCGCGTCATCGCTTCTCCTTTATTTTGAAGAGGGTGACGAGTTCGCGGACCGACCGGATCTTCTCCAACTCCCAAAGACGCCCTAAAATTTCCTCGATTCGCCGCTTCGGCAAGAGGGGGGCGGCCAGCCGGCGGAACTTCCCCTCGATCTCAACGTCGGTCATCGGATTTTTGGGATGCCCTTTCGGATGATCCACCCGCTCGGTATAGGTCCCCCCGGCGGTTTTAACTTCAACGATATTGCCGATGGCGCCCGGATATGCGGCGGAGAGGGCCGGGTCCGGAACGACCTCGATCTTCTGAATCAGCCGGTTCAATTCCGGATCGGAGATCCGCTTCAGATCGAATTGACGGAGCCCCACCTCGCCGTCCATCAACGCGACCGCCACGCAGTAAGGGAGAGAGTGGTCGGCCGTCTCGCGCGTTCGGGGACGCCATTTCTCTTTGTCCCGGCCGATGATTTCATACGAAACATCGGCCGTCCGGATGGTGATCGACCCGACTGCGCCGATCCCCGCCGGCGCCTTTTCGCGCAACGCGAGCGCGGCCTGGACGGCGCTCTGAGCGTGATACTCCACCGGATAATATTTGACGTAACACTCCATGATTTTAAACGGCCCCTTCGGATCGAGGGGAGGAAGATCGAACGGCCCGGAGACGATCTTCATGAACCCCTTCTCCCCTTCGAAGATCGGCGAGGGGCCGGTCATTCCGAGCCGGGCCAGTTGCGCGGCGAAGAGGCCGTTCCGGGCGGCGTTCGCAAAGGCCGCCGCCTTCCACATCGAGATTTCTCCGACGCGGGTTTGCCGAAGGGCCTGATTCGGCGTCCCGGCGAGCCCGATCGCGTGGACCGTTTTTGCGCTCGAAAGCCGGAAGAGCTTCGCCGCGACGACGGCGGTCGAAAAGGCCCCGTAGGTCACATGGTCCCATCCTTTTGTCCGCAATGCGGCGGCGTCGCAGAGGCGGCATTGGACCTCATACCCCAGAAGGATCGCTTCCATCAGGGACTTTCCCCCCGCGCCGGAAAATTCGGCCGCCGCGAGGGCGGCGGCGATATTATCGCTCGGATGCGCCGGCTCCTTGGAGAGATAGGTGTCGTTATAGTCGAGGTACCGGATCGC